>CAZEUK010000206.1:0-2621 GCA_964514535.1 uncultured Aquificales bacterium | reverse complement strand
ATAAATCTTTTTATATCCATAATCTTTGAACAGTTCTTCCAGCTCTTTTTCAGATTTAGAGTTTTCTATACTTTCCATAAAGTAATCCCATTCTTCCCTTGAAAAAATTAACTGACCTACAGGTCTAAATATCCTATTTGCAAAGAAAAAGATAGTATTGTATATAAACTTGTTAGGCTTAGATATATCTAAAATACCTATATATCCACCTTTTGAAACAACCCTGTCAAACTCCTTTAAAGCCAGCTCATTGTTTAGATGTCTAAAAACTAAAGAGGAGAGAAGAGCGTCTATGCTGTTGTTTTTAAAGGGCAACCTATAAGCTGAAGCTTTAACTAAGGAGTTTATTCTAACCTTTTCTTTTGCTTTTTTTAACATATTTAAGGAAACATCCAATCCGATAACTGTAGCTTTAGGAAATTTGTCCTTACTCTTTTTTAAAATTTCCCCTGTCCCAGTTCCTACATCCAGTATTACATTAGCATTCGGTATTGAATTTATTAATTCCCTTTGCCAACTGTTTATACGACCAAAGGTCATAGAGTTTAAAAATTTGTCATAACTTTTAACTACACTATCAAATATTTTAGAAACTAATTTTTCATTAGCCATAAACTTAACCTTTTTAGATAGACATTATCTCTTCTTCCTTCTCTTTAGCTAACTGATTTATCTCATTTATATATTTATCTGTAATTTTTTGTAATTTCTCTAATGCTTTTCTTATATCGTCTTCAGAAAAACCTTCGTCTTTTAAATCTTCCAACGCTTCCTTATCATCTCTTCTTATATTTCTTATAGCAATTCTTGCCTCTTCAGCCATATTGTTGACCACTTTAACAAGCTCTCTCCTTCTCTCCTCAGTCATAGGAGGAAGAATTATTCTTATAACTTGTCCCTCTGTTTGTGGCGTAGCACCTATATTAGCCTCTAAGATGGCTTTTTCTATCGCTTTTACAGCATTTTTGTCCCAAGCCTGTATTAAAATCTGCATAGGTTCAGGAGTTGATATACTAGCTAACTGTTTTAAAGGCATTTCCGTTCCATAATACTCAACCTTTATGTTTTCAACTAGTCCTACAGAAGCTCTACCAGTTCTTAACCCTTTCAAATCCTCCTTAAACTTGGAAACAGCCTTTTTCATTCTCTTTTCCGCATCCTTCAGAAAATCCTCAATCATCTATACCCCCCTAACTTTTATTAATTATCTTTAAATTATAATATCAAAATGTCCCACTTAGAAAAGTTTATAATACTCTTTTCATTCTTAGATATACAAATATCTTTTTTAAATCTATGTAAAGAAATATTAGCATTGGTAAAGCTCCAACTATTCCAAACAGACCAGCTATAAAAAAAGTGTCTTGAAAAGACCAACTTAAACTGTATAGAGATTGAAGTTTGTAAATCATTGCATAACCTAACTTTTTAGCCTTTTCTAAATCTGTAAAGAAAGCAAAATTGTTAACCAATTTGTTATAGACCAATTCAGTATATTTTAAAGATTGAATATTATTTATACCTTCAAAATGTTCATTGCTGTACTTGTAAAGACTGTTAGTAGCAATTGCAGTTCCAAAAGAACCGCCTATAAATCTACTGTAATGGAGTAAACCTGTTCCTATAGAAGCCTTTTCGTTTAGATTTCTTAAAGCTAAGGTAGTCACAGGGGCAAAAAACATTCCCATAGATATACCTAAAGGTATTAGCATTAAACCTGCTTCAAGGTTTGGCGTAAAGTAATCAAGTTTAGGCATTATGTATAATGAACTGAATATGTATAAAGCAGATGTTATATATAAAACGTTCTTCTCTCCAATTTTGTCTGACAGTACCCCTGCAACAGGTGAAAACAGAGCTATAAACAGAGCTAAACCTAATATATGTATTCCTGTGTCTAAGGTTGATAAACCTTTAAGATGTTCAAAGTATAGAGGTATTAAATAAAAAATTTGATACATAGAAAAGCCTAACAGTAAGAAGAATATGGATATTCCTACAAAGTATTCTTTGTTTAAAAAGATTGAAAAGTCTATTAGAGGTTTTTTTGATAACAGTTCAGATAAAATGTATAAAAGTAAAGATAAAACTGATATAAATGTTAAGGTTATTATTAAATCAGAATTAAACCAGCCCTTTTGTTGTCCCTTTGATAGAATAATCAACGTTGATACTGTAAAGATTGATAAAAACAAAAATGATACAAAGTTTAGTTTTATATCTTTTTTTGCTATAGATAATTTAGGGAGATATATAAAACCTAATAATGTTGTTAACAAGCCTATTGGAACATTTATAAAAAATACCCATCTCCAATTTAAAAAATCTGTTAGATAACCTCCAAGAGTAGGACCTAAAGCTGGGGCAAAACTTACTCCTAATCCGTATATCCCCATAGCTAGACCTTTCTTTTCTTTTGGATAGACGGAAAACAGAATTATCTGTGAAGAAGCCATTATAAAAGCTTCACCTATTCCTTGAAAAACTCTTGCAGTTATCATCATATCTAAAGATGTTGATACTCCACACACAAAAGACGATATAGTAAAAAGTGAAATTCCGAACAAAAATATATTTTTTAATCCAAATTTACTGTCTAACCATTCAGATAGTAATAGAAA
>CAZEUK010000205.1:0-2628 GCA_964514535.1 uncultured Aquificales bacterium | reverse complement strand
ATGCCTGAGGCGGGAGTCGAACCCGCACGCCCTTTCGGGCAGGGGATTTTGAGTCCCCCGCGTCTGCCAATTCCGCCACTCAGGCATAGTAGATAAATATTTTACAACATTTTCAAAAAATTTTTAGCCCTTTCTGTTGCTATCCTGCCTCTACTTGTTCTTTCTATTAAACCAAGTCTTAACAGATAAGGCTCTATAATCTCCTCAACTGTGTATTTATCTTCTGCTAAAGCTGAAACTATAGTGTTTAAGCCGACAGGTTTACCGTTAAATTTTTCTACTAATAGTTTTAAATACTTAATATCTGTATCATCTAAACCATAACTGTTTATACCTAAAAACTTTAAAGCCTCCTTTACCGTTTCCAAATCTATTACATCTTTGTTGTGGACAATAGAGTAATCGTAAACCCTTTTTAATAGTCTGTTTGCTATCCTAGGTGTTCCCCTTGATACTTTACCAATCTCTAAAGCTCCTTCATCAGTAATCTTTATTCCCAGAATACTTGCAGACCTTTTTATAATCTCCTTTAATTCTTCTTCAGTATAAAATTCCATCTTTAAAATAATTCCAAATCTTGAAATTAAAGGATTTGTTAACATTCCTATTCTTGTTGTAGCACCGATTAAGGTAAATTTAGGAAGATTTATTCTTATAGTTTTTGCAGTTGTTTTTTTTCCAATAATAACATCTATACAGAAGTCCTCTAAAGCTGAGTATAAAATCTCCTCTGTCGCAGGATTTAGGCGGTGTATTTCATCAATAAATAAAATATCCCCTTCGTTCAAAGAAGCTAATATACCTGCAATATCTCCCTTTTTATCTAAAATAGGGGCTGAGGTAATAATTATATTTCTATTTAGTTCGTTGGCTATCACTTGAGCTAAAGATGTTTTCCCTAAACCAGCAGAACCTGTTATCAGTATATGGTCAATTGGTTTATTTCTAGTTTTAGCAGATTTTAAAAAAACTTCCAACTGTTTCTTTATTTTAGACTGACCTATATAATCTTTAAGTGTCTTAGGTCTAAGATTTTCATCTAAATTTTTTATTTCCATAATCAGAAAATTAATCCTGTTTTACTAATTTTTCTACTTCTTCCTTTTCAAACTCTTTTATATCTATTATTTTATCCAAAAACCCTTCTATTTTAACATTTAGCCATTTTATTCTTTTTTCTTCTACAGCATTTTTAATAGCTTTTACCTTTCTATCTGCAGTTTTATTATTATTCCCAATATCCACTGAAATGAAATAAATCTCTAAATTATCGTAATTTTCGTTTTCTAAGCCTTTAAAGGCTATGTAGTCTATTGGACAACCTATAAATCTAATATCTGATGGATTAATGTTATATTGGTAAAAAACATAAAAAGGTGCTATCTTTTCACCTATTTTTTTCGTTAGGTATAAACTATAATCTCTCAAAGTCTTTTCTATTATATTTTTTTCCTCTTCCTTTTTCCAATCCTCTAGCAAAGCTTTGTATTCCTTTTCTAAACTCTTCCTAACTTCCTCTTCAATTTTCTTCCTATCTTCCTTTTTATACCTTTCCAGTTCAAACTTTAATCTTTGATTAAAACTTACCTCTAACTCTTCAATTCTTCTAACCAAAGCCATCTTTTCGTGTTCAACACTTCTTCTCTCTTTTTCATTAACAAAAACTAATAATAAAAAGATTAGAAAGGCTAAAAGAATGGCAAAAAAGAAAAAAATTAATAAAATTTCCATATCTATTTACCTAAATAAAATTTATTTGGATATTTCTAATTTAGGCTTTCTATCTCACTTATCAAAACTAATCTATTTTGATGTCTTCCTCCTTCAAAATCTGTTGAGAAAAATGTATCAACTATTGATAAAGCGTGGTCTGTTCCTACTACTCTTTGACCTAAACATAAAATATTTGCATCATTATGTTTCCTAGCCATTTTTGCCATAAAGTCATTAGGACATAAAGCCGCTCTAATACCTTTTATTTTGTTAGCGGTAATAGACATACCTATACCTGTACCACATATTAGAATACCCCTATCAGCTTCTCCATTTGAAACAGCCTTTGCAACCTTCTCAGCATAGATAGGATAATCTGTTCTCTCATTTGAGTATGTTCCCATATCTAAAACTTCAAATCCTTTTTCTTCCAGATATTTTTTTATCATTTCCTTATACTCAAATCCTGCGTGGTCACTACCTATAGCAACTTTCATAAAAAAACCTCCATTTTTAATTTTTGAAAAAATTACATTTTATATTTTAAAACTTTTGGTAAATTTTTGATTTAGTACAATACTAGATATTAAATTGATTAGTTGTTAACTGTTTTACTAAAAGTAATTAAACTTAATTGATTTTATAACATAGGCTGGAGAATTAAATTTTGTCAGACTGTCATAATTACTTAAATAATAAATTCAGTTATTCCGTTCTAAATCAGAGAAGAAGTTTTAATTGAGCTAATAGTTAAACTAAAAAAAACTGTAAAATTACATAAGCTCAAAAACACTTTAACAATTCCAAAGCTTACAGGGAAAGCTTAATACTAAGACAGATTTAAAATAACAATTTAAAACATAATTAACACCAATTCAGAAATTAAGTTTAGTTGGTTTATTCTAATAACCAGAA
>CAZEUK010000204.1:0-2631 GCA_964514535.1 uncultured Aquificales bacterium | reverse complement strand
ATTAATAATGATAACTATTAAGTTTTGTATCTTTATAGAAATATATTTTCTGTGTAAATTGGCTTATATCAAACATTTTTGATTGGCGTTAACATTACATCTATATATAGAGAATTAGAGGAAGGATAATTAAAATATACATCTATATAAACATTTCAATTTAACAATTTTAGTTTTTCAGATTAAAATAATCATTAAAAAATTTTATTAATTTTATAGGGGGAGTTTAAATGAAAAAGATTGTTCAATTTGCATTAACTTCTTTAATTTTTTCCCAAATCGTTCTGGCAGGAACGGAAGTTAACAAAATAGTGTGTGGTGAAAATGTTGAAAATAGGGAAGTTGTCAATCCTTCTGATGAGTTTCCTAACAGTCTAGACAGGATTTACTGTTTATCGTCAATTAAAACAGATGAAGCACCTACAACAGTTTATCACGTATGGTATTACAACGGAAAAGAGGTTGCAAAGGTTGAATTACCTGTAAATGTAAACTCTCCACGTTATAGAGTTTGGAGTAGTAAAAAAATAATACCTTCCTTTGTAGGTGATTGGAAACTAGTTGTTGAGGATAAAGATGGAAATGTTCTAGGTGAGAAAGAATTTAAAGTAGTTAAAGCTGAAGGTAATACAGAAGAGGAACAATCGGAAAGTAATAAATCGGAAAATCAAGAAAAAGAAGAATAAGATTTTTTCTTTATTCTTTTAACTCTTTTATAATCCTTTCCACCACTTCTTCTATTGAAACGGAATTATCATTGGAAACTTTTATGTCCGCCTGAGAATAAAATTTTTTCCTATCTTCAAATCTAGTTTTAAGTTTATCTATATCTTCCTTTAAAAGTGGTCTGTTTTCGTCTCCACTTACACGGTCTAAAAAGGTGTCAAAATCTATGCTAAGCCAAATTACCTTTCCCGTATCCTTCATAATCTTCAAATTTTCCTCATTTGTAGGTAATCCGCCACCTGTAGCTATAACCACATTATCTAAAGATGATAACTCCTTTATTTTTTTCTTTTCTAAATCTCTAAAATAATCCTCTCCATAAATTTTAAATATATCTTTAATTTTTAATCCTGTTTCCTTTTCTATCTCTAAATCTGTGTCTATAAACCTGTATCCTAATCTATCTGCAAGCAATTTACCTACCGAACTTTTACCACTACCCATAAAACCTATAAGGTATATTCTCATACCAGACTTAGCCTTCTAAAAGTTTTATTCCTTTATCTCCAATATCCCTTCTGTAATGGACACCTTCAAAATGTATCTTTTCAACTGCAGAATAACATTTTTCTTTAGCTTCCTTTAATGTTTTACCTGTGGCAGTAACAGTTAAAACCCTTCCACCGTTTGTTATTAACTTACCGTCCTTTATAGCCGTTCCTGAATGGAAAACAACTATATCAGGATTTTTTTCTGCTTCCTCTATTCCTGTTATCACTTTACCCTTTTCATACTTATTAGGATAACCTTTAGAAGCCATAACAACACCTATTGAATAATTATCTGACCAGACTGGTTTTACCTTATCAATATTTCCATCTAAAATGTCAAGTATGTGCTCTACCAAATCACTTTCCAATCTTCTCATTATAGGTTGTGTTTCAGGGTCACCCATTCTAACGTTAAACTCTAAAACGTTAACTCCTTTACTTCCTATCATCAAACCTGCGTAAAGAAATCCTGATAACTCCCTACCTTCTTTTTTCATACCTTCTAAAGTAGGATACATAATCTTCTCTAAAATTATTTTTTCTATTTCTTCTGTTATAACTGGAGTTGGAGAGTATGCACCCATACCGCCAGTATTTGGGCCTTTGTCTCCATCAAAAACTTGTTTATGGTCTTGTGATGTTGCTAAAGGAACTAATCTTTCACCTTTAACCATAGCGATATATGATGCCTCTAGACCATCTAAAAACTCCTCTATAACAATTCTCTTTGAAGCCTCTCCAAACTTACCTTGGAACATCTCTTTTACTGTATTAACTGCCTCTTCCTCAGTTTTTGCTATTACAACACCTTTTCCAGCCGCTAGACCATCAGCTTTTATAACAATTGGTGTACCCATTTCCCTTATAAATTTTATGGCATCTTCTTCGTTATCAAATGTTTCATAAAATGCAGTAGGAATACCATACTTTTTCATAAAGTTTTTAGCAAAAACCTTTGAAGCCTCAAGTATAGCCGAGTTTTTCCTATGCCCGAATATTTTTAAACCTGCTTCCTCAAATGCATCAACTATACCTTCAGATAGAGGTTGTTCAGGTCCTACAACTGTTAAATCTATACCTTCAGATTTTGCAAATTTAACTAAGTTATCTATATCCGTAGGAGATATGTCAACTTTTTTTGCGATTTTCCAGATACCAGCATTTCCTTTAGCAACATATAAATCTTTTACAACTGGACTTTGTTTAATCTTCCAAGCTAAAGCGTGTTCTCTTCCACCATTTCCTATAACTAAAACTTTCATTAAATAACCTCTTTATCTAATGTTTTTAAGATTTTTCTAAAACTATGATAACAAAATTCATTAACTATATAAAAGGTGCGGATAAGATGTCATTTTAATGTCATTTTAATGTCATTTTAGTGTCATTCTAATGTCATTTTAAAGATTAGATT
>CAZEUK010000203.1:0-2634 GCA_964514535.1 uncultured Aquificales bacterium | reverse complement strand
AAAGATAGAATAACTATGTATATAGATTATGCTGTTGCCTTTGACATAAGAGATAATGATAAATTTATGCAAAAGGTTGGAGAAATTTGTATAAGAGGTAGTGCTGGTGATCCTGTATATATGGATAACTTCAAAATTTATAAAGTAAAGTAAAAAACTACCTTTTTGTATAATTTTTCTTTTTTGTACAAAACACAACCATAATTCAATAATTCCCATTATATAATGAGGTGCTATAAAAGTTAAAATAATAAGATATAATTTTTCTAATTTAATGAAGTAAGTAAGGAGTTATTTAATATGGGAAGGAAGATTAATTTTACTGATGTTACTTTAAGGGATGGTCAGCAAAGTTTGTTGGCTACCCGTGTTAGAACAGATGATTTAATACCAGCATTAGAAAAATTAGACAAGGCAGGTTTTTGGTCTCTTGAAGTTTGGGGTGGTGCTACTTTTGACGTCTGTTTAAGATATTTAAAAGAAGACCCTTGGGAAAGGTTAAGAAAGTTTAAGGAATTAGCTCCGAATACTAAATTAGAGATGTTATTAAGAGGTCAAAATGTTGTTGGGTACAGACACTATCCAGATGATGTTGTAGAAGCATTCGTTGAAAAGGCGGCAGAGAACGGAATAGATGTTTTTAGAATTTTTGACGCTCTAAACGACGTGAGAAATATGGAAACGGCTATAAAAACAGCTAAAAAAGTTAACAAAATAGTAAAAGGCGTTCTATCATACACAATAAGCCCTGTCCACACAATAGAGTATTTTGTTAATGTTGCTAAACAATTAAAAGATTTGGGAGTTGATATTATATCTATTAAAGACCAAGCAGGTATTTTATCACCAAAGGTAGCATACGACTTAATAGTAGCATTAAAAGAAGAAGTTAAACTTCCTGTTCATCTCCATGCCCAAACTACAGCAGCTATGGCAGAGATGACCTATTTAAAGGCTGTTGAGGCTGGAGTTGATATTATAGACACGGACGTTTCCACTTGGTCTTGGTTAACAGCCCATCCTGCAGTAGAAACAATGGCTTATGTATTAAAAGAGTACGGTTATGAAGTAGATTTAGATTTAGATATAATTCAGGAAGTTGCAGAGTATCTGAAAGATGTTAGAAAGAAATATAAAAAGTATGATACGGCAGATAAATGGCCAGACAGTCAGGTTTTAATTCACCAAATACCCGGTGGTATGATGTCAAACTTTGTTAATCAACTAAAAGAGAATGATGCTTTAGACAAGTTAGACGAGGTTAAAAAAGAAGTTGCTAGAGTTAGGGAAGATTTAGGATACCCACCTTTAGTAACACCTACCTCACAAATTGTAGGGACACAGGCTTTATTAAATGTTTTACAGGGAGAGAGATATAAAGTTGTAACTAAAGAAACAAAAGATTACGTTAAAGGTCTCTACGGTAAACCACCTGCACCTATTAAGCCTGAGATAATAAAGAAAATTATCGGAGATGAGAAACCTATAGAGTGTAGACCTGCAGATTTATTAGAGCCTGAATTGGAAAAATGTAAGGTTGAAGCTAAAAAGTATGGTGCTAGAAATGATGAGGATGTAATATCTTACTGTTTATTCCCTCAAGTTGCTAAAGAGTTCTTTGAATGGAGAGAGAAATTTGAAAAAGGTGAAGCATTACCTCCAGAAATAGAGGAAATATCTACAGAAGGTAAAGATTTATCTAAAGCACCGATAGAATTTAATATCACACTTCACGGTGAGGTTTACCATATACAAATAGCAGGTGTTGGAAATCCAAGTGAAGGTGGAACACCTTACTTTGTTAGAGTTGACGGTAGACTAGAAGAAGCGTTAGTTCAGCCGATAAGGGAGATTGAAGTAGGTGAAAAGATGGAAATACTACCTGACGGTGGACAAATGCCAGCAGGTAAAAGACCTAAAGCTAAAGACTTAGGGGATGTAAGCTCGCCTATGCCGGGTAAAGTGGTATCGGTAAAAGTATCAAGAGGAGACAAGGTTAAAAAAGGAGATGTTTTACTTATTGTTGAAGCTATGAAGATGGAAAATGAGATACATTCTCCTATAGACGGAGTTGTTGAAGAAGTTTACGTTAGAGAAGGAGACCAAGTTAATCCTGACGAATGTTTAATAAAAATAGAACCTGTTTAAAAATTGGAGAGTAAATTTTTAAGATATTCCTCTCCACTTCCTTTTAACTTTTCTATATATTGGATTACATATTTACCTAGTATATCAAACTCTAAATTAACCAAATCTCCAACTTCTTTATACTGTAGATTAGTACTTTTTAAAGTGTGAGGAATTATATTTATACTAATCTCATTACTAACAACTTTGTTTATAGTAAGACTTATCCCATCAACAGCTATTGAACCTTTTTCTATAACGTATTTTGTGTATTTCTCTGGGATATAGATACCTAAAAGCGTATGTTCACCGTATTCAGTTAACTGAGTTATCTTAGAAACAGTATCAATATGTCCCTGAACTATATGACCACCTAGCCTATCTGATACCCTTAAAGCCCTTTCTAGATTTACAAAATCATTTCTCTTTAAAAATTTTAAATTTGTTCTGTTTAATGTTTCTTCCGATACATCAAAAAGCAAACTGTCCTTAAGTATATCTATTACC
>CAZEUK010000202.1:0-2638 GCA_964514535.1 uncultured Aquificales bacterium | reverse complement strand
AAAAAGTAAACTATCTGTAAATATACCGATTACCGTTAAACAAGCTCCATTAACTGCTATACTATCCCCCTCTTTAACATCGTTTAAAACATTTTTGGCTTTTATATTTAGCTTTATTCCTTTATTTACCTGTTTAATATCTTTTACCTGTCCAACTTCCTCAATTAAACCTGTAAACATACTATCACCTACATTTTTAATAAATATTTTTTCCTAACAGAATTAAAAAAAGGTATCTTTTCTTTAAAATCTAAATAGCTCCATAGGAACGGTTGATAACTTTTGTTGTGATACCATAACTCAAATTCCAAAAATATACCGTCTCCTAAATATATCCGATTGCCTCTGTATTTTGTAGAAGGGATTATCAACTGGTCTATATCTATTAAAAATGGGTCAATGTTAACTGTTCTATTCCCATCTATTCTAAATATATCTTCTATCTGATTTGTTTTTAGCTTTAAATCCTTAATATTCTGTTTATCAAAAATTTTGTCTGTAATAACAAACTTTTTAAATAAAGGTTTTCCCATCTCTTTAAAATAATAAGAGGAGTAAGGAAGAATAAACTTTTCTGTTTCTTCCAAAATATTAAATCTAAACTCTGTTTTTAAAAAATTTTTTACAAATATAAACCTTTCAAAATCTTTCCACATTAAAGCAAAGCCTAAAACTCCAACCTCTCCTTTTATCATTTTAAAATATACTTCACTTAAAGCTCTAAAGATTTCTCCTGAATAATTTTTTTAGCCTTTTCTATAAACTCATTCACACTTAAAGAACCAATATTTCCCTTTTTCTTTGTTCTTACAGAAACAGTTCCACTTTCCATTTCTTTATCACCAACTATTAGCATATAAGGAATTTTTTGTAGTTCTGCATCTCTTATCTTTTTATTCATCCTTTCATTTCTTTCGTCTATATCAACCCTTAAGCCTGCATCTTTAAGCTTTTCTTCAACCTCTTTAGCGTATGGTATATGTTTATCTGCAATAGGTATAATTCTAGCCTGTATAGGTGATAACCATAAAGGTAGTAAACCTGCGTAATGCTCTAATAAAACACCTATAAATCTTTCAATTGACCCAAATATAGCCCTGTGTATCATATAAGGTCTGTGTTTTTTGTTGTCTTCACCTATGTAATACATGTCAAACCTTTCAGGTAGATTAAAATCAAACTGGACTGTTGAACATTGCCACATCCTACCGATTGCGTCTTTTATTTTTACATCAATCTTAGGTCCATAAAATGCTCCGCCTCCTTCGTCTATATCGTACTCTAAGCCTACATCTTCAATAGCCTTTTTTAGCGAGTTTGTAGCAACTTCCCACATTCTATCATCGCCGACAGATTTTTCAGGTCTTGTTGATAAGAATATCTGAAACTCATTAAATCCGTAAGATTTTAACGTGTCCAGTATCAGATTTAAAACTCCTTTTATTTCTTCTTCTACCTGTTCTTCTGTACATATAATATGTGCATCGTCCTGTGTAAAACCTCTAACTCTCATTAAACCGTGTAATACTCCGCTTCTTTCATATCTGTAAACTGTCCCTAACTCTGCAAGTCTTATAGGCAATTCTCTATAACTTCTCTGTTTTGATTTATAAATCTGAACGTGGAAAGGACAGTTCATAGGTTTAACAAAATAGCCGTCTTCCTCTATCTGCATTTCAGGGAACATATTTTCTCTGTAAAAATCTAAATGTCCACTTGTTTTCCAAAGATTTTCTCTACCAACATGGGGCGTATAAACAAGTTGATAACCTCTTTTAGTATGTTCTTTCTTCCATTCGTTCTCTATCTCATTCCTTATAATTGCTCCCTTAGGTAGCCATAAAACTAAGCCTGCTCCTACTTCATCGTCTATTATGAACAACTCTAACTCTTTACCTAACTTCCTATGGTCTCTCTTTTTAGCCTCTTCAAGCATATTCAAATACTTTTTCAACTCCTTTTCATTCCAAAAAGCTACCCCGTAAATTCTCTGTAGCATAGGATTTCCTTCTTTACCTCTCCAGTAAGCTCCCGCCAAGGAAACCAATTTAAAAGCTCCTGCCTCACCTGTTGATGGAATATGAGGTCCTCTACATAAATCTACAAAATCACACTGTTTATAAACAGATATAGGCTCACCTTCAGGTATCTGATTTTTAATAATATCTATCTTGTATATTTCCTTCTTATCCTCAAAAAACTTTATAGCTTCATCTCTAGGTAGTTCTTCCCTTTCTATCTCACAGTTCCTTTTTATTATCTCCTTCATCTTCTCTTCTATTACTGGTAAATCATCTTCAGTTAATCTTTTACCTTCCACCTCAACATCGTAATAAAATCCATTTTCAGTTGTAGGTCCTATTCCTAAATGAACATTTTTATCACCGTATAACTCCTTTAAAGCCTGTGCCATTATATGTGCTAACGAGTGTCTAAGAAGCTCTAAACTTTCTTTATCCTTTTTAGTTATTAATCTTAAATCTCCACTTTCTCTAATTGGTGTGTGTATATCTATAACTTTTCCGTTTAACACACCACCGATAATATTTTTAACTTTTTTACCTTCTTCTTTTAATCTGCTTAAAATCTCCTTTATAGTTATACCTTCATTAAACTCGTACTCTCCAAATCTATCTAT
>CAZEUK010000201.1:0-2643 GCA_964514535.1 uncultured Aquificales bacterium | reverse complement strand
TATATACTATTCTTTCCTGTATGTATATGTTTATTTATATATTTTTAACCTCTTTCTCAAAATAGAATAAAATACGACCACCAAACAGAATTGTACCGTAGCTTACATACAGCCAAGCTAAAAATGCAAAAATACCACTTAAAGAACCGTAAATTGGATTAGTTTTTGAAGAAAATATTATATAAATTGCAAATAAAGTTTTTAGTATATAAAGAATAAAAGATATTACTATACTAGTTATAAAAATTTCCCTATAGGTCAGGCTCTTACTTGGCGTTAAAAATTTGTATATAAAAAATACCATAATAAAGTAAGTTAAAACTTGGATTACCCTAGATACGTTTGTTATTATCTCAAGAATAAGATTTAAATGTAAATTTCCCATAAATTTTTCTAAATATTTCCATAAGGAAAAAGATGTAATAATATCTAAAGCTGTTGATAAGAATAGATTTGATACATATAGAATAATTAAAATTAGTATAAAAACAGGTATTGCGAATAATCTTATAAATGTTGACTTTGTAAAACTAGTTTTATTTTCAAAGATATAACCAAATGCTGTGTACATGGCTGTAAATATATTTGTGGAGAAAAAGAAGGCAATCAAAAAGCCTGCTATACCGAATATAGCCCTTTTATTTGATAACACCAGAATAAAATCTATAAACTTTTGAGTTATGGAAGGGAAAAATTTATGAACGAGTTTAACTAAAAGGTCAGGATTTAGATTTAACATATAAGATGCGATAACAGTCATTACCATAAAGAAAGGAACTAAGGACATTAGAGTAAAAAATGTTATAGCTGCAGCGTGATAACCGAAGCCATACTTAAAAAAATCTATTAAGGAAAGAAAGGAATACTTAAAAAATCTGTGAACTAACCTATCTGTTGAACTAAATAAGTATGAAAAGATAGGAAATCTCAACTAAGTTATGTTTCTTTATTTATTAATTCCTCTAATTTTTCTACTTTTTCCTCAACTTCCCTTAAAATTCTTTCCCTTTCCTCCTTACTTACAGATGGAGTTTTTACACTTTCCTCACTTACTTTATTTAATTTGTTTAAAATCTCATCTAAAGTTCCTTTAATTTTGTCTGTGAACTGTGCAGACTTTAACTTTTCCTGTAAAATTGCAATTCTATTTTTTAACTCTTCATTTCTCTTTACAATTATATAAGCTGTAATACCTCCAAGTGTTGCCCCTAATAACATAGTAAAAAATTTATTTCTCATAAGATTACCTCCTCATTTACGAAAAATTTACAAATCAGATTATAAATTATAAAAATATTTAAAACAAATCTATTTTATAGATACCCGTTTAATTAACTCAATATCGTTTAATGCCTTTCCTATACCTCTAGCAACTGCAGTTAAAGGGTCATCACAGTAGTAAACAGGTAACTTTGTCTCTTCTTTTAATCTTAAATCTAAACCGTATATTAGAGAACCTCCACCTGCTAAAACAATACCCCTTTCAACAATATCTGCTGCCAATTCAGGAGGTGTCCTTTCTAAAGCACTTCTAACTGCATTTACAATGTTAACAACTACATCTTCTATAGCGTGTCTTATCTCCTTTCCAGTTATAGTTATGCTCTTAGGCATTCCTGTCATATCTCTACCTCTAATCTCCATACTTTCGTTATCCTTTTCCGTCGGATATACTGATGCTAACTGTATTTTATCTTTTCTGCTGTCTGTTCACCTATTAAAAGATGATGTTGTCTCTTCAAATACTGTATAATCGCAGCGTTTATCTCATCACCTGCAATTCTTATTGAAGTGGATAAAACCATACCAGATAGAGATATTACCGCTATCTCTGATGTACCTCCACCTATATCAACAATCATATTACCGCCGGGGGATTGTATAGGTAATCCTGCTCCGATAGCTGCTGCCATAGGTTCTGCAATAAGATAAACACTTCTTGCCCCTGCCTGTCTTGCCGCGTCAATGACCGCTCTCTTTTCTACAGTAGTTATTCCTGAAGGAACACCTATTATTACTCTCGGTCTAGGTTTAAATATATTTGATAACATCATATTGTTATGAACTTTTTTTATAAAATGCTTTAACATCTCTTGAGTTATTTCAAAATCTGCTATAACACCATCCTTTAACGGTCTAACAACCTCTATCGTTTCAGGAGTTTTTCCAACCATAGCTTTAGCTTCTTCACCAACTGCAAAAACTTTATTTGTAGATTTATCAACTGCAACTATTGAAGGTTCAGAGAAAACTATACCTTTTCCTTTCACAAAAACTAAAGTGTTAGCAGTACCTAAATCTATTCCTATATCACTTGAAAACATTCCAAATAAAGACCCACCAAACATTAAATCCTCCTTGACACTATCAATAAAATTTTTCACAATTCATTATAAATCAACAAAAGAAATATAAAAGCAAATATTAAATGAAAAATATTTTTCAATTAGTGATTTTACTCTATTCACTTGGTTATACTCCCACATATATTATTTCCTTCCCTATCCTTCTTTTTAAATCTTCATTCATATTTTTTCTAAATCTAGCCAAATCAATCTTTTTACCTGTAATTCTTTCCAATTTATCTCTCATTTTATCTCTTTTGGAGACACATCAATTATAAGCTTTACCGACTTTTTCGTA
>CAZEUK010000200.1:0-2644 GCA_964514535.1 uncultured Aquificales bacterium | reverse complement strand
TTTTATCTACAGCAAAAAATCCGGCAGTTAAAGCTCCAGAAAGCTCTAAATCTGAGTGTGCCACAGTTATAGTTCCAGCGAATGAAGAAGTTGAGATTATACCTGCTAATGCTAAGCTACCTACAACTTTTTTCATATCAAACAACTCCCAAATTTAATAAATTGGGAATATTATAATCAAAAAAGTAAAAATACTACAAGAACATAAGAATAAATTATTAAATGTAATTTTACAATTTTGTAAATTTGGTTATACCCTTCCAAATCTTCTCTCTCGGAATTGGTATACATATAGAGCTTTTAAAAATTCCTCTTCTGAAAAATCAGGCCATAATACATCTGTGAAATACAATTCTGTATAAGCTAACTCCCATAGCATATAGTTTGAAATTCTTAACTCACCACTTGTTCTTATTAACAAATCTGGTTCTGGCATTTCTGGGATATAAAGATATTTTTGAAACTCTTCTAAAGTTATATTCTTTTTATCTTCTTTTAATATTCTATTTACCGCATCTATAATTTCAGCTCTACCACTATAGTTTAAAGTTATTACGAAATTTAAACCGTTGCAGTTTTTAGTTGCCTCTTCACCTTTTTTTATACTTTTCTGTATATCCTCTGAAAGTTCATAAATTCTTCCCATAAATCTCAGTCTTATATTTTTTTCTAAAAGTTTATCTAATTTTGTATTTATATACTCAACTAATAGGGACATAATTACATTTATCTCTTCCTTAGGTCTATTCCAGTTTTCTGTAGAAAATGCAAAAACGGAAAGCCACTTCAAACCTATGTCCGAGGCAACTACTAAAATATTCTCTAATGTCTTTGCTCCTCTCCTATGACCTTCGTATCTAGGTAAACCTCGCCGTTTAGCCCATCTACCGTTTCCATCCATTATTATGGAAACGTGGTTTGGTATTTTAAAAAGTTTATATTTTTCCATCTATTAAGATTTTAATAATTCAATGTTTCTAATTTTCTTTTTGCCAAGTCGTAAGCTTCGCTATCTGGATATTCCCTTATAATTCTTTCCAATAACTCTTTAGCTTTATCCTTTTCACCTAAGTATATTAAGGAATATGCCTTTTTTAACAAAGCCATAGGCATCTTATTACAATCAGGGGATGTTCCTGCATCACATTCGGTTATTATTCTGTCAAAATACTCAATAGCTTTGTCATATTTACCTTCTCTATAGTATGTTTGCCCCACCCAGAATAACGCATTATCGTAATATTTAGAGTAAGGATACTTTTGTACAAGCTCTAAAAATAATTTCCTTGCTCTATCAAAATCCTGTTGTCTGTAGGCATCTAAAGCTTGTCTATATAAATCTTCTTCCGATAGGGTAGTTGTAGCTGATGTAGATATTTGATTTGACTGATAATCAGGAATTGAGCTATAGGAAGAAGTAGAGGTCTTTCTAACTGAGCCTACCTTAGATGAGAGGGAACTTATTTTCATCTTTAACTTTTCTATCTCAACTGAATTCTGGGATGCTATTTGAGCTACATTGTCAGTTCGTGAGGATAACTCTTGTAAATCTGCTTTTATTTCTTTATGTTCTTGATGTAAAGCTCTAACTTCCTTTTTAAGTTGCCATATTTTTTTGTTTAAAATGGCAATATCTCTGTTTGTGTTAGCACAACTGGAGAGAATAATTACTCCTATAGGTAGTGCTAATAAAAATTTTCTCATAATTTAACCTCCTTAAATTTTCATTTACTTCCTAAAAAAGAAGAAGTATATTAATAAACCAGACGATATTCCTGTTATAATAATCATTATTTCGGCAAAAAATAAAATAGAATTATTTAAATTTAAAAGAAATTTATCCATAAGAAAAGCTATAAAGGGTAAAGTCATAAGTAGTGTTAATATTATTATAATAATAAATGGATTTTTTCCTTTTTTCTTCTCTCTATCCTTTACCTCCATTTAATTTCTCCTAAAAATTCATCATTAAAAATACATTAGAGTTTATAATAAAATCAAATTATTTACTAAATCAAATTTTAAATATAGGTTAAAAATGGAAGGGAGGAAGTTTCTTTTTTTACCTTTTGGTTTTTGGGTTTCAGTATTAGGTATTATTACATTAATACTTTTTTATAAGTTAATAAGAATTTATCTCTGGAGAGAAACAGAAGGAGAAATAATTCAATCTGAAATAAAAAAGGATGAAAAAATTGTTTCATATAATTATTACTATCCAGTAATAAAGTATCGTTATACTGTAAATGGGAAAGAATATACATCAGATAGAATATTCTTAACAAAGTTAGCGTCAGATTATAATACAGTAAAAGGCATAGTAGAGAAATATCCGTTAAATAAAAAAGTTAAAGTGTATTACAATCCGTTTAACCCAAAGGAAGCTGTTTTAAAGAGGAACTTTCATACTGGGATGTTTATACAGATGTTAGTCTTTTTTAGTATGTTATCTGTTTTTTTATACACATTAATATTTGAAATAATTTATGAAGGTGCGGATATATCAAAGCTTGCATTAACTATAAAAGAGTTTTTACATAATATATTGGAGTGAACTACCTACGACTAAAGTCGCAGGTTTCTGAGGGAGTTTGGTAAGTTATCCCTACCCTTATTCCTCTGGGCGGCTTCACTCCACACTCTA
>CAZEUK010000199.1:0-2651 GCA_964514535.1 uncultured Aquificales bacterium | reverse complement strand
TCTGCTTCTTCACTAGTTATCTTACCTGTTTTTATAAGTTCTCCAATACCATTTAAAAAATGTTTTGTGTTTTCTATATTTTTATCTGAAACTTCCTTTAGACTACTTAAAGCATCTTCAACTTTTCCACTAAACCATAAATTTGTAGCATTTGATATTAAAGTAATTGAAGATACAGATAAAATCATTGCAGGAATTATAACAAGTGCTATCAGTAAAAAAGATAGCTTTTTTCTTAACTTACCACTTTCCGATTTTTCAAAGATTAGTTTTATTAAATATCTTAAACTTAAGGCTAGTATAGTTAGGAAAAAAACTACATCTATGTTTATTATTAATAAGAAAATATAAGGATTAAAAACATCTTTTACCTGAGATAATTTGCTGAAGATATATACATTTCCAATGAAAAATACTGTTAATACTACGAAGATAATAAATAAATTTATCTTTTTCTTTAAAAGATTATTCATCTAAATGTCCTAATAAGAAAATATCGGGGTGAGCGGACTCGAACCGCCGACCTCTGGCCCCCCATGCCAGTGCTCTACCGCCTGAGCTACACCCCGTAGCTTAAATATTTATAATAAATTTTTTGTATTTTTCAAGATTAAACTTTAGATAATATTTCCTCAGTTGATACGACATGTTTATCTAAACCTAACTCTTTAGGAGATATTCCTAAAGCTAAACCTATCATCTGTGGTAAGTGTAATACTGGCATTCCTATTTTTACTCCTATTCTACTTTCAGCTTCAGGTTGCATAGCATCTAACTGTGTATGGCATAAAGGACAAGGTGTAACCATAAAATCTGCCTTTTCTTCCTTTGCACTTTCAGCATCTAACGCAGTAAGTTTTAATGTAACCTTTTCCTCTGCAGACCAGAATGAATGAAATCCGCAACAGGCTAATCTAGCCTCATGGTCTGTAGCCTTTCCTCCGAGAGCCTCTATCAACATCTCTATAGACTTAGGATTGTCTGGGTCTTCATAACCGATTAGATACTGTGGTCTTATTATATGACATCCGTAAAATGGAGCTATTTTAAACTCACTTAAAGGTTTAACAACCATTTCTTTAATCTTATCTAATCCTACACCGTCTATGACTTCCCATAAGAAGTGTGTTATTTCAGAAGTACCTTTATACTCTAAACCTGCTTCCCTTAAAACTTCGTTGACAGCATCTTTCAATTCAGGGTCATTGTCTAGCTTAAATTTTGTTTCCCTTAACATAACCGTACATGTATTACATATTGTTAACAAATCCAGTCCTAACTCTTCTGCTAAAGCTATATTTCTAGCGTTTATAGTTAAAGCTAAGAACTCATCTTTTTCTTGAACTGCACCTGCTCCACAACAGGTAGCCGCCTCTAGCTCTATCAATTCCATTCCTAACTTTTCAGCAACTAATTTTGTAGAGTTATACAACTCAGGTGCTACTCCTTTAGCAGAACAACCTGTATAAAATGCGTATCTTAATTCAGCCATTATTAAATCCTCCTAATTATTTGTTAGCAGTCTCATTTAATTTCTCTGTAAAGTTAGCTCTCTTCCTATTTTTTCTTTTATCTTCGTAAACAACCCCCATAATCTGCGGAAGTTTGATTTTTACATACTTTTTCTTCTCTTTAGCTTTCTCATAAATCTTTCTAACTTCCTCAATTCTCTTAACTTTATGACCACCTAAAAAGTCTGCAAAGTTAACCTTACCTTTTAACATCATTCTTATACCGAAAGGAGCTCTCTTAACAGCACCTATAACCCCTTCCTGTCTCATTGGTAATAACATCTCGTTTAGTAAACCTCTTTTGTATATATCCTTTTCAAATATTTCTGCGTGTATCTCACCGGGTGTTTTATATCCTTCTTCAGCAGCCATAATTCTCAATCTTATAATATTTTCATAAGGTTGAACCTCTTTAGGACATCTAGTTGTACATTCCCAACATCTTACACACCACTCTAGATTTAAATCTTTTAATACAGCGTCTAATCTATCTCTCTTTGCACCATCCCTACTATCTGCGGCAAACCTATAAGCTTTAGCCAAAACCATAGGTCCTAAATAATCTTTATTAACCTTCAGAGCATTACAGTCTGACATACAGGAAGCACATAATATACAGTCAGATGCAAAATCTATTTTGTGATGGTCATAAGGGTCTTGTCTGTACTCTTTACCATCTGGAGGTGGTGGTTCTTTAGGTATAAACCAAGGTTTTATTTTCTTTAATTTATCAACTAACCAATCCATATCGTATATAAGGTCTTTTAAAGGTTTAACATTACCTATCGGTTCAACAACAATTGTATCTGTATCATATTTTTCTAATAAATGTGTTATTTGAACTTTACAAGCTAATGTTGCATGTCCATTTATCCTCATAGCACATGAACCACAGATTGCCGCCCTACAGTTATATCTGAAAGATATACTCGGGTCTTGCTCCTCTTTAGCTTTGAAGAGTGCAGATAAAACTGTCATTCCCTTTTCAATAGGTAGTTCATAAGTTTTATAGTATGGCTCAGGGTCTTTTGTTGGGTCATATCTAAAAACTTTTAATTTGAATTTTTCCATAATATCTCACCTCTGAAATGGTAGAATTAACGCTATTTTAAAATAATTTGTAAAAAATTAAAAGATTAT
>CAZEUK010000198.1:0-2653 GCA_964514535.1 uncultured Aquificales bacterium | reverse complement strand
ATTCTAAAATCAAATTCAATTAAATTATTTAATTTTCAAACTTTCAGTTAATATAAAAATAATCTTACATTTGGATTTAGTTATATGTATAATTTTTTCTAATTTTCAAAGGGGTGTGTTTGGAAGAAAGGGTGGTCTAAACAAAGCCCTTTCT
This sequence comes from uncultured Aquificales bacterium, assembly GCA_964514535.1. Taxonomy (GTDB): domain Bacteria; phylum Aquificota; class Aquificia; order Aquificales; family Hydrogenothermaceae; genus QNZC01. Next base: position 2,499 of record CAZEUK010000198.1, on the reverse strand, counting down.
TCTATCTTTTTTATATTTGTCCTAATACTTTTTGTAATTCTTCTTTAGTAAACTCTTTCTGAGACTTCGCTCCATGCTTTCTTAAAATTTTGTAAATATTTTTATAACCTCTTTTTCTGGCTATATCTAACGGTGTTAAAACGTATATTCCGTGGAAACTTTCTATTATTGCCACATGATTAGGATTTGCTCCCTTGGATAACAGATACTTAACAATATCTTCAGCTCCACTGTTCACCGCCACCATTAAAGGTGATGGGTCTCTTGGGCTTTTAATATTAATAACTGCTCCACTTTCAACTAAAACTTTAACTTTATTTAAATCTTTTTTCATTATCGCATAGTAAAGTGGAGTTAGTCCGTTATTATCCTCTGCATTAACATCAGCTCCTCTGTTTATCAAAAACTTTAAAAATTTTGTATCACACTTTTCAACTGCATAGAATATAGGAGTTTTTCCTTCGTCGTTTTGAACATTTAAATTTAAATCTTTTAAAACCTTTTTAGTTTTAGTAATATTACAACTTCTTACCGCAGAAAAGAGTTTGTTAATAGCCATATCTTCATCTGAAAGGTCTTCAGATAGTAGCTCTTCTATTCTTTCATCTTTTGCGTAATCTATAGGTTTTCTACCGTAAATATCCTTCACATCTATTTCTGCCCCGTACTCCAGCAACAGTTTAACCATTCTTACATTTCCTTTTTTAACTGCAAGATGTAATGGTGTTTCCCCCTTTTTATTTTTCAGATTAACAATAGCTCCATTCTCTAAAAGATACCTTGCCGTTTTGTAATATCCATAATAAACGGCGTAATGTAAAGCAGACCAACCTGTCTTTTCTTCCCTAACATTAATATCCAATCCTTCAGAAAGGATATTAACAACCTTTGATATGTTGTTGTTCTTTACAGCATTAATATACTCAACTTCCATAGAGTTATCCAACGCAAAGGAGTATGAATACAACGAAAGGGCTACCATCATAGAAACTCCCAACTTTCTTGTTTTTTTACCAACCATGATTTATTACCTCTAAATTTAGTGATTATTTTCTTCATCATACAGTTGCCCCCTGAGTTTGTTTTATTAAAGTGTAAAGGGTCTTTTTCAAATTCTTTCTTTCAACAATTAAATCAATTTGACCCTTTTCTAAAAGAAATTCTGCCCTTTGAAAACCTTCAGGAAGCTCCTGTCTTATTGTTTCTTGAATAACCCTAGGTCCTGCAAATCCTATCAAACTGTTAGGCTCTGCAAGTATAATATCTCCTAGGAATGCAAAGCTTGCAGATACTCCTCCCATTGTAGGGTCAGTTAGTACAACTATATATGGAATTCCTGCTTTATTTAGTCTTTCTACCGCTATTGATGTTTTGGCCATCTGCATTAATGACAGAATACTTTCCTGCATTCTTGCTCCACCTGAAGCAGTAATAACTATAAACGGTATTCTTTTAGCTATTGCGTATTCTGCACCTCTTACAAATTTAGCTCCAACTACACTCCCCATACTTCCGCCCATAAATCTAAAATCCATTACACCTAAAACAACTTCTCTACTTGCTATCTTCCCGTAAGCAATTACCATTGCATCTTTTAAATCTGTTTTTCCTTGAGCTTCTTTCAACCTGTCTTTGTAAGGTTTCGTGTCTTTAAAATTTAAGCTGTCTATAGGTTCTAACTCAGGGAACAAATCAAAAGAATAGATTTCATCTAAAAGTGAGTTTACCCTTTCTTGTGCTGTCATTCTAAAGTAATAATCACAGTGGGGACAGATTTTTAAATTTTTGGCTAATTCATCACTGTGTATTAATGTTTTACATTGTGGACATTTTATCCATTCACCTTTTTTTACTTGCAATGTTTTTTTCCCTTTTATTTTTTCTAGTATCTCTTTTATTCTTCCCATAACCTTCTCCAAAGTAAAGAATTATATGACAATAAAAATAACATAAATAATTCACCCCACTATGCAGTTTTATTAGAAAATGAAGATTTGAAATTACCTATTTAGTTAAACAAAGATTTGAAGGAGTTCACTAAATAAATTTAATTTGTGATTTCATCAATGCAATCCCCAAATTTTTTATTCTAACAATATAATCTAAGAAAATTATGAAAATATTGTGAAATGAAATTAAGGAATTTTAATTTGAATTCTCTCCATTTCTATTTGAAAATTATCTATTTCAACAAATAAAGCATTAAAGATTTTTTCTCCCTTAGCTACATCATATTTCTGTGGTAAACCTGTTAAAAAACCTTTAATTGAGTTTTTAGGGTCTATCCCTATAACAGATTGGAAAGCTCCTGTTAATCCAACATCTGTAATGTAAACTGTATTTTTAGGTAGTATTCTTTCATCTGCAGTAGGTACATGTGTATGTGTTCCATAAACAATAGTAGCCCTGCCGTCAACATAATATCCAAAAGCATTTTTTTCTGAGGTAGCCTCACCGTGGAAGTCAACTATTATGTAATCAACTTTATCCTTTATCTCA
>CAZEUK010000197.1:0-2656 GCA_964514535.1 uncultured Aquificales bacterium | reverse complement strand
AAAACATATAAAATTCAAAAGCTTTTTATTTTTAATAAGTTTTACAATTAATTTAGGAAAACAAAGAAGTGTTTTTTGATACATTAAAGAGATACTTCTTAAATTTTACAATTTGAAAATTTGAATATTAGAATTTTTACATATTTTTCATAAAAATTTCTGTTTTTTGATGAATATTATAAAAGCCAATAAATTTTAAGGAGTATTTAATGATTGGTCTTTACGGTGGAAGTTTTGACCCTATACATATAGGGCATTTAAGATTAGCTGAAGATGTTAGGGAATACTATAAGTTAAATAAAGTAATTTTTATCCCTGCCTATCTATCACCTTTAAAACATAGAATAAACATATCTCCTGAAGACAGGTTAAAGTTAGTTAAGATGGCTATAGGCTACAATCCATATTTTGATATAGACGACAGAGAAATAAAAAGTGAAAAAGTATCTTACACGGTTAACACTATTTTGTTTTATAAACGTAAACTTGGTTATAATCCAATCTTTTTAGTCGGTAGCGATGCATTTTTAAGTTTGCACAAATGGAAAAAGTATAACCTTCTTTTAGAGATAACAAACTTTATAGTGATAGGTAGAGATAAGGACAATCTGGCAGATATTTATGAATATTCAAAGAAGGTTTTGTGTAAAGATGTAAGACTAACTAAGACTATAGAACCGTTCTCTGCTAACATATATTTTTTCAACGGAAGAAGAATTGATATATCCTCAACTGAGATTAGAGATAGGATTAGAAGGGGGAAACCAATAACATATTTAGTTCCCCCAATAGTAGAAGATTATATAAAGGAAAAAAGACTTTACGTAGAGTAGATTTACTCTACTATAATTGTGCTTATAGCGTGTTTGTAGATTAATTGTTTTTCACCATTTACATCAAGTAAAATTGTAAATTGGTCTAGCCCCTCTATTTTTCCAGTTATCCTTGTCCCCCTAATTAAGTAGATTGTTATTTCCTTCCCCTCTTCCTTTAGCTTGTTTAGAACTTCATCTTGTATGTTCATCTACGCCTCCTCCAAATTTTATTGATTGCTAAACTTACACCTTAAAAATTTTACCATTTTTTTAACAATTTTTAATCTAAATTATTTTTTCAAAAATTTCAATAAAATTTTTATCATTTATATTAACAAAATTCCAGTTATTTTTTTTGCCAAATTTTGAACGAAAAGTTTTTATCTGCCTTTTTGCAAACTTTTTGGTATTTTTTATTATATTCTCTTTTGCTTCCTCTAATGATATGTATCCATCAAAAAAAGGAATTAACTCCTTATAGCCTATTGCCTGAGAGGATGTTAAAAAATTTTTGTATCCCATATCTATTAAAAATTTAACCTCATCAATCAAACCTTCAGAAAACATTTTATCAACTCTTTTTTCTATAGCTTTCATTAAATCTTTCCTATTCTTTTCTAATACAAAACCTATAAAACTGTATCTTTCTTCTTTAAAACCATGCTTATTTTGAAAGTATGAGAAAGGTTTTCCGGACAGATAAAACACCTCTAAAGCCCTAACAATCCTTCTTTTATCATTTTTATCTATCTTTTTGGAATACTCCAAATCTACCTTTTTTAATTCCTCGTATAACTCCTCTGTATCCCTTTCATAAAGCTTTTCCCTTAACTTCCAATCTCCCTTAGGTGCATCCGATAAACCGTAGAGTAAGGCCTGTATGTATAACCAAGTACCACCAACAACAATTGGAGTTTTGCCTCTAGCCTTTATATCTTTTATATATTTGTCTGCTAATTCTACAAAATCCTTTACAGAGAAGTTTTCGGAAGGTTTCACTACATCTATAATGTGGTGTGGTATTTTCTTCCTTATATCTTTAGGAGGTTTTGCAGTTCCTATGTCCATATACTTATAAACCATCATAGAGTCTGCACTTATAATCTCTCCCTTTATCTTTTCTGCCAGTTTAATAGCTAAATCTGTTTTTCCAGTTGCAGTTGCCCCTGTAATAACTATAATTTTATCCATATCTTTAAAACAACCTAACAAATCTTAGTTAAATTAATCTTTTTCATTTTATAATATTCAAATAAAATTACTACAGATTAAAGGAAAGGGAATGATAAAAAGATTTTTAATTAAGTTTTTTTTCCTGTTAATTTTGTCTTTACCTTTAACAAGTTGTTTAAACACTTTACAGCTACTACCGGAACAAACTCCAATAGAATTGATACCTAAAAATAAAGTTATGGGAAAGTTTTCCTTTGTTATTCCAGACAACTTTAGATTTGTCAGTGACCAATCTTTAATATACGACTACAGGGGAGATGTTAGGGCTTATCTAGTTTACGTAGGTAAAGCATCAACGGTTCAGGTTATAAACTTTTTAACAGAGTATATGCCTGAAAAAGGTTGGAAACCGGATTTTGCTACCGTTTCAACAGACGGAGTTTTAGCATTTAAAAAGGGAGATAGGCTTATAGTATTTAAAATAACTCCAGATATGGCAGGAATTGTTTATCTAAAAATACTTTTAACTAAGTAAAAATTGAAGAGACCTAAAAGGGCTTATTTTTACGCCTTTTTAACTTTCTTTTTTCTATTTTTATCATTTTTTGTAGTTATACTTACTTTTCCTTACATACTGTATCATCTAGTAATATCACATTTTTTTAACT
>CAZEUK010000196.1:0-2659 GCA_964514535.1 uncultured Aquificales bacterium | reverse complement strand
AATAGAGACCCAAGGATTAATTCTTTGTATTATTTTCTCTTCCATCATTTCCCTTTAATTTTATTAACCCTTGATTGAAATATACCCTATTTATTTCTATCTATGGCTATCGTTAATTTATATTTGTTCATGTTAAATTTCCTATTTTTGTTTAGATTAAAGTGCTTCAAGTAACGCATAGATATTGACAGTAAAATAATCATCTTCATTTTCTAAAAACTCATCTTTTAAAAATAATCTATTCCCTTTATTTACTATGCATATTTGTAACACTACACCCCAGTATGTTTTTTTGTAACACCTTTCTGTTAAGTTTATATTTAGCCGTCATAGACCAATACTTCCAAGGAAGTATTTCTTTTAATGCTTGAAAATTTTTACTTTTTTCGATAGCTGGTTTTTCATCACCAAAGAACCCACTCTCCATCAATTGGGAATAGATAGACTCCATAGAACATAAGTCATCAAACTCACCGACAAAACTAATATCATCTTCTAAAATAGCATGTCCAGTAGAAATGCCACTTAAAGCATAAAGCCCTTCCCCATCTACTGTATCATACAAATAAAGTATCTTCTCTATAATTAGTTTTCCTTTAGTAAAAATTAAACCTTTCCCTTGTATAAGGTTTTGACATTTTATATCTCCTCTTACTACCAAGAAAAGTGCCTCTTGATTTAATGAATGATAAAGAGACCCTTTAATTTCCAAATTTCCATCTATATAAATCATCTTGATACCATCATGCCTGTCTATGTCAAGAACAAAATCTTTATCAATATAAACATTTTCACTATAGTACTGTACATTATCATCTTTAGATAAATTCAAATCTTGGAGTGAAAATCCTGTTTGCCAGACAAGACCAACAGACATACGTTGATTCATCTCTCTCATCATTTCCTCATATCTTATAATTTCACCATTAGTAAACTCTTTTTTAATACTATTTTCTTCTCTGTATTCTTTTAACTTAGTGTACAGATTCCTATTATTCTCTTTATTTAAAAGGTATGGAACCAAATCTAAGTACTCATCTTGTTCCATACGCATCAATATCTTCTTAAAATCATCATAAGGATATTGATTTTCAGCGTGGAGGTTTCCATATGTAAAATGGATAGCATCTTTTTCTAGCGTATTCACATAAGTATCATGGTCATAATCATCAAGCAAAATCCCAAACTTTAATGTGTCTATCATTAGGCTTCCATCATTATGATAAGGTAGTATAAAATATTTTACAAAGCACTCTTTTTTAAAATTTATCAAGCTTCCACCTGCAATAAGGTTGTCAGTATAAACATTACCTAATACAACAAGTAAGTCTCCTGTAGAACCACAGCTATTAACTATATTCCCTTTAACATGTAAATCTCCACGAACAACAATAAGTAGCCCATCTGAGAGATTAAGGTCAAAATCCCCATTTACCTCTAAATCATCTTCAAAAAGTATACCTGTAGAAAAAAAGTTTTTAAATTCTTGAGATAGCTCAGGTGTTATTTTTTCAAGTTCTACGCTAGGCATAACAGAACCATTTTTTAAAAAGCCAGGCAACGATATACTATCAGTTATATTTTCAGCCTCTTTTTCAACAACACTATACTTTACAAAAGCCATATTGTTTATTTTAATAACTCCATCAAGACAAAAAAGATGTTTTATATTTATACAAATTTCCTCTGTTTCATGCGCTAAGTTAATTGAAAAAGAATCAATAAAGTTTACTTTATTTCCTGTAGGCAATTCTACTTCAGAACCTATATTATAAAATAAGGCATTTTGTGATGTGTGTGACAAAGGTTTGGGCAAGGTCACAAGAAATTTGTGTATAGACTCTCTTAAATTTTGTTCAAGTTGTTGCTCTGATAAATCTAAGTCATTTCCAAATAGTGCTAGCATATCAGTATAATTACCACAAAGTTGATAAAGTTTAGATTCCGAATGTTCATGCAATGTATTTATAAGTTCTTGTATAAACTTTTTTTTAGCTATATCTAACTCTTGCATTGTTTCTATCCTTTTTTCCTATCTAACTCTAGATTTTTATTGTCTTTCATATATCCAAACTTTTTAATTTATTCCCTAAAAATACTCTCATTATACACCCTAAACCACTATTTAAATTACAAGATTTTTTATAAATTTTTATAGCTTTTGGATAATCTTTTTTAACACTCTTCCCTTGCCTATAGACAGAAGTAAGATTACTACAACCCGTGGGGTTCATAAGGCTACAAGATCTTCCATAAGCTATCATAGGAAGCTCCTACTTCAAAACATGAAATCATATTATTGTTTTCACATTCAGATTCGTAACTGGCATTTAATGCGCCTGTCATTATAAGTAGCAGGGATAATAAAAACTTTATCTTTTTAAATATACTCATCTTGTCCCTAATTACTGAAACGTATTACACTGTTCTAAATCACCAGATGTAAAACCTCGCTTAAACCACTCTACACGCTGTCTTGAACTTCCATGAGTGAAACCATCTGGTCTTACATATCCTGTTGTTTGTCTTTGCAACGTATCATCTCCTATAGAACTGGCTGCTCTTATGGCTTCTTCTACATCACCTGGTTCTACTATATTATAATCTACATGTGCATAGTGTGCCCATATTCCAGAATAACAATCTGCTTGGAGTTCAA
>CAZEUK010000195.1:0-2675 GCA_964514535.1 uncultured Aquificales bacterium | reverse complement strand
AGAAAATTAAATTCTTCACCATCATTCCGCATCCCTGTGAACTTTTCTTTTAAAGAGGTTAAGGAGTATTAAAATTACAATAGCGAGAGCTATAGCTCCTGATATAACCGCTATGAAATATTTCATAGGATGGGTTGCCAAGTTATATTTAATTTTTGTAATAGGAGAAGCCTTTCCTACTAAATATTTATCATTGAGGTTATATCTATATATCTCATCCACTTCAGGAGCATATAGAATGGTATCTCCCTTTAACCAGTAAGCTCCTTGTAAACTAAATATATAATTCACAAATTTGTGCAATATCTTTTCATCAGTAGAATAAATTAACATAATTGTTTTACCTTTCTTAAAAGGTGATTCAAACATTTCTACCATAACGGGAGTATAAACTCCCTTTACAACTAATTTAACAAATTTTCTAATTTTATTTCTCTCTCCGTCACTTTTTACTAAATTGTTCAAAGGTATTTTATATTTAATAGTCCTTTCATTTTGAATACTTATAGCCCCTTCATTAAAAATTTCCTTTAATTTAGAATTATAAGGACCTATAACTATAAGATTTTTATTTAATGTAGCATTAACTAAACCATCTGCAAAGTCTATTGTTAAATAAAGTGGAGGATACTGCACCTTTTGAGCTATGAAGTAAATGATTTTCAGAGCAGCAGATATAATATTCTTATCTTTCTTTGTAAGAATTATTGCAGTATCCTGTAAATCCGCATAAATAGAATACGGGTAAGCAGTAGAACCGAAAAATTCCAAATAAGGCATTTCGGTTATATGAACCGCTTTGGGAAATTCTATATATGAATCTTCACCAACGGTTAATACTAGATTTTTCCTATTAGAGGAGGAACAAAAACCATTCTTTAAAGGTATCAAAGAAGGTTCTATTGAAAAAGAACCGATACCTTTTGGAAGAATATTAGCATAGAAATAATATACCCTTTGTTTGTTTAAATCTTTCTTTGCTGGGACCTGAAATAGAAAAATCTTTTTACCAATACTTTCCGCAAAGACATTAATAACGGAATCTTCTTTAACCATTTGTGGAAGTTGAAGGTCTAAATAGACCTTTACTTTATCTTTATCACCAAACAAAGAATCTGGGTATATTCTGTAAGGCACTTTCAAAACTTGCTGAAATCCTTCACCTAAAGTTACAGTTTTTATTCCTAAATCCCTTAAATATATTCTTTTACCCAAAGGCCAGAAATTAGGAGCTTCGTAAGCCGGAAGTTTTGGAATATTTTCCAAATTTTCTATTCTAATCCCTTGAACATTTAGCAGATTAATTTTTCCTAAAAAGAGAGCAACGATAGATTTATTAATTTCTTGATAGGTATCACCAGTTAATATTATATTTTTAAAAAAAGGATTATTCTTATTAGGTTCTATATATATATTGTAATTTGTCAAAACATGTCCAGTAATTTTTGAAATAAAATCTCTATTTCCTACAATGTAGTTATCTCCTTTAGGAGAGGGTTTAGATAAAATATTTATATTCATATCGGCATATTTATAAATTTCTGCGAGAAATCCCGTCAAAACTGCAAGATCTTTCAGATAATCTTTGTTTAAATTGTCTAAATCAATTACAATATTAATATTTTTTCTATATATGTTCAAGGGATCATGAATGTAAGTTTGTAAAGCTTCTAAAGTATTTGGAATTAATTTGTAAGTAAATTTTATATCTAAATAACTTTTAGACAAGTACAAATCAGTCCAAAGCTCGGAAGAATTTTCAAGTTCACAATATTTAGTGGTATAATGTTGGAAGACCTCTATTGTAAGGAAATTATGTTTTGTAATAACTTTTACAGGAATCCTTACCGATATTTTTCTTAATTTGCTTGTAGATTTCAGTTTAGTAGAATATATATCTTCGTCATTTACAGCTATATTTAAAACAGATCTGTCTCCTATTAATGCTGGAGAACTGTAAAAAACCAAATTCAAAGTCGCACTAAGGGGTATAAATCTCTTTGGAAATGGAAAATACAAAGTAAATTTTCCATATGTATTTTTCAATCTTACAACCTTCTTTGATAAGTTTTGGTAATTAAGATATATTCTTAAAGTATAGGTTCCATCATTATTTTCAATAATTTTATATCCATATTTCATCTCAATTTTTGCATAGGTTGTTAAAGGTATTAGTAATACTGTTAAGAATGAAAAAACATTAAGGAAAAATCTAAGCATTTTCCACCCTCCTCCATTTTTTAATTTGTAAGAAATTTAAAAAATTTAATACATTAACGATAAATTCTTTAATAATCTCTCTCCAAAATACCAATTTAGGTATTTTGGGAATATTTTTCAACAAAACTAGATAATCAATAGGTCTTTTTTCTTCGTATAAAATCCAATTATCTGCTCTTCCAAAGATAATATCACTTAGTAAGTTTTGGAATTCAAGGTTGTTATAATCAAAAGTAAACACCAATTTACGATTATTCATATAGTGATATTTACCCTTTAGAACTTTAGTTTCTTTCGCAGGGTTAGTGATAATAAACTCTATATCCGTATCTTTTTTAAGTTTTTCAAAGTATTCCTTAATCTCCTTATTCACTTCTACCGCAATACCTCCCAGCGATATATCTATAGCTTTTGTCTTTAAAGGTCCTTTAGAAGTTGGTATTTCCACTTCCGCA
>CAZEUK010000194.1:0-2677 GCA_964514535.1 uncultured Aquificales bacterium | reverse complement strand
TAACCTGTTATGTATATCCTTTAAAACCAAAAAATCCTCTTTTTTAAAAAATTTGGAAAATTTTCCGTTCTGTGAGTTAAAAACGGGAACATAACTTATGTAATTACTTTCAGAAAGTCTTAATTTTTTAATATCTTCACTTATCTTATTAGCCCAAACAAGATAATCTCTAAACAAATCTTTCAGCTCTAAAGACTTACCTTTAACAGATTTAAGCTCTTTTCTTATTAAATCTTTGTCCGATTTTACCATTGAGACCAAATAACCGTAAGAAATCTGATTTTTTATAAACTCAAAATAATCCCAAACAAATTTTATTATCTCTATAGGCATAAAATTTAATGATGATAGAACTCTCTCCTCTATAAAATCTATTGCATCTATAAGGGTGTAAAAATGGACGTAATTTTTATAACATTCCCTTCCAAATCTATAAAATAATCTTTTTTTCTCCTGTTTATCAGTGTATAGGCTTTCTATAAAAATTTTAGAAAATTTGTTTATATCTAAATCTTCAGGGAAAAAGCCATCTTTTTTTAAATTGGATAAAATTTCTTCTGTTGAAACCTTAATTATATCTTCTAAATTTGTATTTTTTATTGTTTTTATTACTTCTTCCATATTAAAACCAATTTTATTTATTAATAGTATAAAAGTTATGTTTCTAATCTTTTAAATCAACAAGGAGTTAAATTACTTAATAGAGTGGACTTTACCCTTTAACTTCCAAACATTATTCTCTTTAAAAATATCGTTTATTATAACCACACTGTTTTTAGGTGGCATTAACTCAAATAATAGTTCTGATAAAGGGTTTATAAAAACCTCTTCCAGCTTATTTCCTATTCCCCTTCCTCCCATAGTTAAATCTTTACAACTTTCTTCCCTTACAATATTTCTAACTTTGTCTTCTAAATTAATTGTTATTTTATGGCTTTCTTTCAGTTTTATTAAAACATTACTTAACATCTTTTCAAATATTTCTGTGGCAACATCAGGTCTTATAAAGTCAAACACTATAATATTCTCACCTATTCTGTTTAGTATTTCAGGTCTAGATATTTTAAATTTAAAATAATCTTCTATAGCTTCCATTACCCTCTTTGACACTTCGGTGTAAGGCATATCAGGATTAACCCGTTGTATCTTTCTACCTTCAGGGGTTATTTCATATATACCCAAGTTTGAAGTGAATATTATGAACGTTTCAGAGAAATATACAGTTTCTCCCCTTCCAGATGTTAATCTACCGTCATCTAGTATCTGCAAAAATATATCTAAAATTTTAGGATGGGCTTTTTCTATTTCATCAAACAGAACAACGGAAAAAGGATTTTGTTTAATTGCATTTGTTAACTCTCCACCGACATCATAACCTACATAACCCGGTGGTGCTCCTATAAGCCTTTGGTCTGAATGCTCATGGGAAAACTCGGACATATCAAATCTTATATAGCTTGTTTCACTTCCGAATAGTAGCTCTGTTATAGCTTTAGCTAACTCTGTTTTACCAACACCGGTAGGTCCAGCTAGAAATAAAACACCTTTCGGTCTATTACTTACCCTAGAGTATTGAGAACCTGACAGGTTGAAAAATGCCCTTTTAAGAATACTTACAGATTTTCTTACAGCTAAATCTTGTCCCTTTACTCTTCTCTTTATAAACTTTTCAGCATTTAATAGCTTTTCCTTTCTTATTTTAGACCAAGGATTTTCTGTAATACCTATCTTATAAAGTCTTATCGCCTCACCTAGATTATGTATATCAAGTTTTTCTCTGTTTGCAATCCTAACTATTGAAACAATCTCTGTAGCATACATACCGTTAGTTTGGTCTACAAAACTGTTTACAATCTCTCTCTGTTTTTCTTCAGATAAATCTATAAAACCGTCTATTCTGTAAAGTAAGGAACGGGCTACCTTCTCCCTAATATCACTGTCAGGTTTTGGTATGGCTATATTTTTTATTCTAGGATTTTCTAATGTGTACCAAGCCGGTAGGTCGTTTTCTTTATCAAGGAGATATATTACAGGATTATATTTAGGCTCACTATCATCTATTAATTTAGGATTTGTGTTTATACTAAGCCTAAACATTTTGTATAAAAATTCCTGTAAATCCCTTTCCGCTATATCATTTAAACGGGAAGCAAAGTTTATTATTACAGATGTGTAAACTGCAGTATTTTCAACTAATTTTTCAATAATCTCGTAAGCTCTGTTTAAAGATATTTTTTTTGTTTCAGATGTGGAAACTCCAGTTATACTGGAAAAAAATTCTTCCATACCTTCAACTATACTAAATCCAAACAAAGGTTCGTATATAACTATAAGTCTATAATTTTCGTATTTAGTTAACAGTTTACCTAAAAAGTTTTTAATAGGTAATGGTATATGTCTTCCATTCATATAAAGTGGATATACATCGTAGATATTTCCATACAGTGTAAACTGACTTTTAACTGGAACAAACTTTATTATTTCCTTTGCCCATTTTTGAAGTTTATCAAAGTCTTTCAATTTATTATCTCCTTTGAAAGATGTTATTAGCCCTAAAGATTTTTACAAAAACCTCCCTTAAAAATATTATAAACAGATATGATTTAATAGGAAATTAATTTCAAAAATTAAAATTTAACTGTAATTTCTATATTCGTTAATGAACTTGGTTATAAAT
>CAZEUK010000193.1:0-2689 GCA_964514535.1 uncultured Aquificales bacterium | reverse complement strand
AAAGTAATTAAAAGCCTTTTTAGTATTTTCCCAATTTAATAAAGGTTCACCTATACCTGCAAAAGCTATATTTTTAATATTTAATCCATCTAATACGGCAAGCTCATACTGTAGAATAATCTCCTCATATGATAAATTCCTTATTAATCCTTTACTACCTGACGCACAAAATTTACATCTAATTGGACAACCTAACTGTGTTGATATACAGAGAGTATCTCCTCTGTAGTAAACACTCTCTACAGTAAAACTGTCTTCTGTTTCAACTTCTAACAGCCTATTAAGTTTATCTTCTATTACTGCTTTTATTCTCATCTAGTTAACACCTACCCTACAAATTTTCATTCTGTTTCTAATTTAGATTTACCTTCATTTAAATTTAAAAATTTTAATAAAAACTTAAATAACCACGGATAGACTAATCCTGTAAATATTGCAGTTAATATAATTGCTGAAGCATCCTCTTTAGTCAATAAATGTATTTCCAATCCTATAGTTGAAATTGCAACAAGTAAAGTTAAAGGAATTGATAATCCTAAGGGAACAAGTAATATTTCCTTTAAATTGGGTCTTATAAAGAGTATAAATATAGAACTAATAAGTCTGATTAAAAATATTATAACACTTAGATAAAGAGCCTTTTTCAAAATCTCTACTTTTAACAACTCTAAAAGGTTAAAGCTTAAACCAACTTCTATAAAGAATATAGGTATTAGGAAACCATAACCAATTGAACTTAAACTTTTTTCTATATGTTCTTTATCTTTTAAGAAGAGAGCTACCATCATACCGCCTATAAATGCCCCTATAATTGTTTCTAATTTTAATAAACTTGCCAAAGCTACAAATGTAAACATTATCATAAAGTTTGCCCTTAATCCTATCTCTCCACCTGTAGCCTCACCACCACTTAGAATTTTTGCAACCTTATCTGGATACCACCAAACAAAAAGTTTAAAAATTCTGATGATTATATAAACAAATGAAAAGAAGAGATAAATTTCTATTAAATGAATTAATCCTTCTTCAGATAATCCGTACTTTGCAAAAACTGAGAAGAAAGTTATAGCAAATAAACTAACTATTTCTCCAATACTTGCTAAGATTAATAGTAGTTGTCCGATTTCTGTACCTAAAAGTTTTGTTTCCTTTAAAACAGAGAATAGTAAACCTACGCCTACAGTTAGATAAACTAAAGCGTAAACTAAAGGTTGTTTTAGATATATGGCTACATAAAACGACAGACCTACTATAGACGCAATGGTTGTAATATATAAAAACATTTCCTTTTTAGATATTTTTTTTAGTTTGTCAAAATCTAATTCTAGACCTGCCAAATACATAAGGACTATAAAACCTAACTCACCTAAGAATTTAACTATATGGGAAGACATCTCAGATGAAAGATGTTCTTTATATACTAAGCCCAGTAATAATCCAAAAATTAACTCTCCAACTGCAGAAGGAAGCATTAACCTTTTACTTATAAATGGAATAAGAAAAGCTCCTATAGATATAATTAAAAGAAGTATTGCCTCATGACTATTCATAAATGGTATAACCTCTTCTATAAAACTTTTTTAAGATATTAAATACTTTCTTTTAATATTACTTTATGTTTTTCCTTTATGCCAATTTTATATATTCAAAAATATCTTTTTTATTTAATAATAGCCTTATCTTATAATGGTCTATAGGAAATTTTACTGGGGGTCATTAATTGGGTGTTTTAAGATTTTTAACTGCAGGAGAAAGTCATGGACAAGCTCTAGTCTCAATTATAGAAGGAATACCGTCCAATTTAAAAATATCTAGTGAGTATATAAACAGAGAGTTAGCTAGAAGACAAACTGGTTATGGTCGTGGTGGAAGAATGAAAATAGAAAAGGATAAGGTGGAAATACTATCCGGTGTTAGATTTGGATTTACCTTAGGCTCACCTATAACATTAATGATTAAAAATAAAGATTGGGAAAACTGGACTGATATAATGGCTGTTGAAGGAGAACCGATTAATAAAAGGGAGATTACAAATCCTAGACCGGGGCATGCAGACCTTGTCGGTGGTATAAAGTATGGTTTTACAGATTTAAGAAATGTTTTAGAAAGGGCTTCAGCTAGAGAAACGGCAAGTCGGGTGGCTGTTGGCTCTGTATGTAAACAGTTGTTAGAAGATATAGGAATAAAGATAGGTAGTTATGTTGTATCTATCGGAGAGTTGGAAGTAAGTGGTAGATATAAAGAGTTGTCCCTTGAGGAAAGATTTGAAAATGCAGAAAAATCGGAAGTTAGAATTCCTTTACCTGAAGAAGATGAAAGGTTTAAAGAATACATAGATAAAGCTAAAACTGAAGGAGAAAGTTTAGGAGGGATTTTTACAGTTTTTGCAACAGGTGTACCAATAGGTTTAGGTAGTTATGTCCAATGGGATAGGAGATTAGATGGAAGAATTGCCCAAGCTATGATGAGTATTCAGGCTATAAAAGGTGTTGAGATTGGAGAAGGTTTTTCTGTTGCTAAAAAGGTAGGCTCTCAAGCCCACGACGAGATTTTTTGGGATGAAGAAAGAGGGTTTTATCACAAAACCAATAGGGCTGGTGGTTTGGAAGGGGGAATAACAAATGGAGAACCTATAGTTGTAAATGTTGCGATGAAACCTATACCAACATTGATGAGACAAAAATCTTTA
>CAZEUK010000192.1:0-2698 GCA_964514535.1 uncultured Aquificales bacterium | reverse complement strand
ACGTAACCTATAGTGGTTCGGAATTTGTAAAAGTCCTCTTCGGTTTTTACCTCCTTCCCCTCGAGGTAAATTTTTCCCCGAAGGGGTTTTATAAAACCCATTAAGGTTTCCACGAAGGTGGTTTTACCCGCCCCGTTGGGTCCCGTTATAAAAACCTTTTCCTCCTTTTGGAGGGAAAAGTTCAAGTCCTCGAGGAGGAGTTTACCACCCCGTTCCACCGATAGGTTTTCAACCCTTAGTAGTTCCATTCGAATAAAAATTTCACCAGAGAAAAAATATAATAAAAATTTTATGATAGTTCTTATAGAACTACCCGAAGAAATAAAAGGTCAGGTAGAAGTTGGAGAGTTAATATTTGCTTCAGGCGTTGTAGCTGCAAATGCTGTAAAAGACTTTAAGGAAAATATACGGAATATTATAGGTGGACCTATGTATCATTATGAAGAATTAGTTGAACAGGCAATAGAAAGGGCTATTGAAAAGTTAAAAGAAAAAGCTAAAAGAAGAGGTTATGATGGATTAACAGGTTTTAGAATGTCTCATCCTTCACTAGTAGAAGGAGGTGCAGAGGTTGTTGTATATGCTAATGGTTTTAGATTCAAATAAAGGGAGGATATTTTAATGAGGAGAGTTATTTATAGTTTATCTATAGGCTCTTTGTTTATTTATCCTTCTTGGGAGATAGAATTAGCTGATCTTTATAATACATACTTGGCTCAGTTTTGTAAAAATGAATTAGAAAATAATCCTCAAGAATTTTTAAACAAACTGAAAAATACTATTTATATTTTTCTTAATCAGAAAATAAAAAATAATATCGAGAACTTAGTTAATTATTATTGGGATACTTACCATATTGATGAAACATTAGATATGGTTATCATTAGAATAATAGAACAGTATAAGGAAAATACTTCACTTTGGGTTAAGATAAAAGGAAGTTTTTCCTCCGATGTAGCTAAAAAATTAGGTGAAGAAATTGCTACCAAAGCTTTTACAGATCCTGCATTACAAAATGCTTTAACTCAATTAATTCAATCTGTTACTTCCGAAATCATTTCGGAATTTAAAAAAGATTTATTTACTATCCAAAATAATTTTTTGACTTATTGTATTGAAGATTTTACAAACGGTAAAATAGATCCTGTTTTATTAAAAATATTTGGTAATGTATTACAGGAAGGGACTAAAAAAGGAATTAGTAATTTAGCCCTTGAAACGGATTCAATGGGATTTAATATTCCTACTAAAGGAATAATTGGTATATCCTTTATAGTAGTCTCTATTCGCAAGCAACTTTTAAACTATCTTTCTAGAAGACTAGCATCGCGTATAGCAACCCGAATAGCAGGGCAGGTTTTGAAAAGAATTGCAACAAGGGTTATACCTTTAATAGGTGTTATTTTAACTGTTTGGGATATTAAAGATATAGCAACTGGTGAAAGTCTCTTTAATACACTTCAAGAAGTTTTAACCTCTTCTGAAACAAAAGACAAGTTTAGACAGGAAATTATAAAATCTCTAAAAGATGAACTAACAGATAGCGCTAACTATATAGCTGCAGATTTGAGTAAAAGATTGTTCGTAGCTATAAAAACCTATACCGAAATACTGGTTAAGTATAATGAGCTTTTAAAGGAAGATCCCCTTCTTCACAATGTATTAAATTGGTATGCTCAGAATGGTCAAGTGGATAAAGCTCAGAAGCTTTTGGATTTAGCTCTATTCTTAAAGAGAATAAAATTATATAATCAATTAGAAAATTATTTAACTCAGCCTCAAAAATTGGACAAATTATTAGAAATTTATCCAGAGTTCCTGCCAGTACTAAAATATACACAATCCCTTAATGATGTGTATAGATGGTATCAGCTGGTAGATGAAAATAAAAAGCTTTTTATCAAATTAGTAGATTATGAGATTTATAAATATTTTAATCCCCAAGAGATTTCCTCTGATTTAGTTCAATATTTGCTTAGTTTTTCGGA
The DNA here is from genome assembly GCA_964514535.1 of uncultured Aquificales bacterium. Lineage (GTDB taxonomy): Bacteria > Aquificota > Aquificia > Aquificales > Hydrogenothermaceae > QNZC01. The sequence goes on along the minus strand of CAZEUK010000192.1, from coordinate 710 downwards.
ATTTTCAACTGTGAAGTTAATTTTAAAAACTATTTCATTAAAGGAACTTAACAAGTTAAAAATAATACCTGCTGATTCATTAGAAAGGTTTATTAAAATTTTTGGGGTAAAAGGTCTTAAATGTTTATCTTTTTATGCTGATATTAATCCGTCATTGACTAAAGAAATTGTAAAAGAAAGTTTAAAGCAAGAAAAAATTTTTTATATTCTTTGTAAGAGAGATATTAAGGAATATCTACAACAACATCCCGAAGATTTTACTAAAGTGCTTGAAGTTTACAAAAGCACCACTAATTTATTAGGTAAAATATCTGTATTTATATCCACTCTATTTGGTCAATACCCCATCTCTATTGTCAAACTACTCTCCCCAGGAATTTATTATATAACAATAGCAGTATGGACTATACTATTTGTAATAGTTTTCAGTTTTATTGTAAAATTTGCTGCATTTTTAAAGTATTTTTCAAAAAAAGCAAAAAAAGATCCAGAAATATTTGAGACAAATCCTATACCTAAAAGAAGAACAGAAATTGCATCGCTAACATCTGAAGAGAATCCTAAAAAGAAAAATCATGGAGAAAAAGGTCAGGATAACCAAAGGTAAGAGTTAATTTATTTTCTTCTAATTTATCTTCTAATTTAGTTATGTATTTAGACCCCCTTTTTTGGAGACCCTACCTTAGGAAAATCCTCCAAAAGGGGGATTT
>CAZEUK010000191.1:0-2721 GCA_964514535.1 uncultured Aquificales bacterium | reverse complement strand
AAGATTTATTGGAAAAAACAAAAGAGTTATCAAAAAAATTAGGATATAAGTCTGAAGAGTTAACTTAATTTTTTTACATCATAAATATCTTTTTTGTCCTCATAAAAAAGTATAATCTGAAAATTTTTAAGGTTAGATAGTATCTCTAACATTTTCTCTGTTTTTACAATTTTATGTAAATTTTTAGAGCTTTTATCAATAATAAAATCTTCTTCTATTGTTCGTATAGAATAGGTTTTATCATCTGTTTGCCATACTCTCTCTATTTTTCCCATAAATGGATGTTCTTGTATTTCTATGGGAAACATACTTACCAATTGATTGGGAGTAATCTCTATCTCTATCTCTGTGGGATTGTATCTCTTCAGCTTAAACATCTAAATTCACCTTACCTGATTGGAAAAACAGAGATATTAATGATAAAAATGCTATACCTATACCAGCCAAACCTAACATTAAAGATATATCAAATATCTTAGGAGTTATACCAAGTAAAGGTTTTAATCCAAAATCTGCCAAAAAGCATATTGTACCTGTGGTCATTATTCCTAATAGTGCTAAAACTAGTAAAAATATAGCTAATGCTATTCCTTTTCCAAACATTTTATAATCCTCCTTCAAGTTAGGAATTATTAACCTTTATTTTAATCTTTTGAATTCATTTTATCAATGGAAATTTTATAAAGTATTCTTCCAAAAAAACAATTAATTAAACTTAACTAAAAATCAATTAGAAAAATAATATTTTATAGCCCTATCTATACGGAAGCCCCTTTTTAAAACAGAGAGTAATAATCTGTTATTCTTCAATAAAGAAGGATTAGACATAATGGCTAAAATTATCATTTTCCAGCCGTTTAATAAATCACCATACCTTAGAGCTACTTCTCCGGTGTGAAATCTAAAGATAGGTTTATATTTATTTGGAATTTTATTTAAATAGTCGTTATATACCTTTAAAGTTGCCTTTAAGAATTTTATATTTCTACTAGTTCTGTTTTGATGTTCTCTCATATAAACTAAGTTTTCATCTAATATTTTAATCTTTAACCCTTTTATATAAGCCCTTATAAATATTTCCCAATCTTCCCTAAATAAATACTCTTCTTTATATCTAATAAAATTTTCCCTTTTAAATGCGGAAGCGGAAGGATAGCCTATATTTCCACTGAATATTAACTCTTCTAAAGGTTTAACTCTTTTTTTTGAAACTCTTAATATATCTCCTTTAAAATCAATAAAAGTTCTAGGAATAGAATAAACTATATCGTTATCCTTCAAATATTGAATAGATTTTTCTATATATTCTTTTGTATAAATATCATCATAATCTAAAAAGTATATATACTTACCTGTTGCAACCTCTACACCTTTATTCCTACTGTAAACCCTCTCTCTATTTTTTTCATTTCTATGATAGATAATCTTTTTACCTATTAAATCTTTAAAATTTTTAAAAATAACATCCTTCGTTTTATCAACGGAACAATCATCTATAACAACAATTTCTATATTTGGATAAGTTTGATTTAATACAGAGTTAATACTCTCTTTAATATATTTTTCACCGTTATAGACCGGTATAATAACGCTAACTTTTTCCATTATTACCTTTTTTTAATCTATTCCGTTCTTCTAACTCCCAAAGATAAAGATACTTTAAAAATGTAGAGAAAAAATAACTCATAGCAACTGATAAGCCTCTAATTCCGTCTAAAAAACCTAAATGTAAAAAATACTGTTTAATGAAAGCCCACATAGGATTTATTATCAATTTATATAGCTTAAACCTCTTTCCTCTTTTATACATCTCTTCAGCAGATATTTTTACATACTTCATAGACCTTTTATAATGGTCTTCTATATCCCTATATGTGTAATGGAGTAAATCTCCTTTAATTTTTTTTACTTTACCTTTACATCTTACAACTTCGTGTAAAAAACCTTCATACTTAACTTTATCTTTATGGAATAATCTTATCCTGTATTCAGGTTGCCACGTAAAATTTAAAAACTTTCCTATATAAAATGTCCTTCTGTTAAATTTAAAACAAGCGTATTTATCTATTTCCCCATTTTCAAATAATTGTTTAATGCTATTTGCCAAATCTTGAGAAACCTCTTCGTCAGCGTCTATCACTAGAACATAAGGATATTTAGCATTATCTATCCCAAACTGAACCTGAGTTGGATAGTTTATCCATTTGTTAAATATTACCTTTGCACCTAGATTTTTTGCAATTTGAACTGTATTGTCCGTTGAACCACTGTCAACAATCAAAATCTCAGAGGCTATATCTTTAACACTTTTTATAGCCCTTTCTATATTTTTTTCCTCATTTAAAGTAGGAATTACAACAGTTAAAGGATAAGTCAAAGGAAAGAAAACCTTTGTCTTTTATCTTTCCCAAAAAACTCTTATATATTTTTGACCACCCGGATACTCAAGTTTTAAGCTACCTTTATAAGCTTTATGGACAGCTTCCCCTAATCTTCTTGCTAAATGTTCATAAGTAGTTGTAATAACAATATTATCATTATCTTCTTTTATCTCAATTATTCTCTCTAAAGGTCTGTAAGCCATTTCCTCTTCTGCAACATTTTTTATAAGATTTAAAATTTCCTCTTTATGTTCTTTCAAGAATTCTCCAGATAAATAAACAATTCCTCCTTCGTATTTATCTTCAATTCTTCTACAGGCAGGACATACCATCTTATTTG
>CAZEUK010000190.1:0-2757 GCA_964514535.1 uncultured Aquificales bacterium | reverse complement strand
GTTAATGAAGAAAAGTAAAAATAATATTTCTGTAAAAGATATTGATAAACTTAAAAATTTAACTGAAACGGATAACCTAAAAGGATACTTGGAGGAGTATCAAGCCTATATCCAATTTAAGAATAAAAAGTATGATGATGTTTTAAGCCATTTAAATAAAATTAATCAGCAAAATTTTAACTATATATCAGCTTTAACTTTAAAAGGAATAGTATTGATAAAAAAAGGGGATAAAAACTATAAACAGGTATTGGAAGAAGTTGCTAATCTTTCTAAGACTGTATATTTTAAAGAGGTTGCTATAAATCTATTAAAACTAAGTAAGTTGTTAGAGGATAAATAAAATGGGATATAACTTACCTGATAAAAGGGGATATTTTGGAGATTTTGGAGGCAAATTTTTACCTGAGACTTTAATGTATGCACTTGAAGAGCTAGAAAGAGAATATTTAAAAATAAAGAATGATGGAGATTTTCAAAGGGAGTTAGTTTATTATCTTAGAGAGTTTGCAGGAAGACCTACAATTCTATACTATGCCAGAAGATTAACTGAAGCTGTTGGTGGGGCAAAAATATACTTAAAAAGGGAAGATTTATTACATACTGGGGCACATAAGATAAACAACACTTTAGGGCAAGTTTTATTAACTAGAAAATTAGGTAAAAAGAGAATAATAGCAGAAACTGGAGCAGGTCAGCATGGAGTATCTACTGCAACAGCGGCATCTCTATTTGGATTGGAATGTGTAATTTATATGGGAGAGGAGGACGCAGAGAGACAGGCATTAAACGTTTTTAGAATGAAGTTATTAGGAGCTGAAGTTAGAATAGTTAAATCTGGAAGTAGAACATTAAAAGATGCAGTAAATGAGGCTTTAAGAGATTGGGTTAGTAATGTTAGAACAACACATTACGTAATAGGGTCAGCGTTAGGGCCACATCCTTTTCCAATGATTGTTAGGGATTTTCAATCCATTATAGGAAATGAGACGAAGGAACAGATACTTGAGATAGAGGGAAAACTACCTGATGTAATAGTTGCCTGTGTAGGTGGTGGAAGTAATGCTATAGGAATTTTTTATCCGTTTATAGAGGATGATAGTGTGGAGCTTGTGGGAGTTGAGGCAGGAGGTTATGGATTGGAGACGGGTAAACATTCTGCAAGTATAAATGGAGGTTCAATAGGTGTTCTACATGGTATGAAATCTTACTTTTTACAAAATGAATGGGGACAGATAGAGCAAACACATTCAATATCTGCAGGTTTAGACTATCCGGGAGTTGGTCCTGAACATTCCTATCTAGCTAAGACAGGTAGGGCAAAATATATAACTGCAACAGATGAGGAAGCACTGGAAGGATTTTTACTGTTGTCTAGAACGGAAGGTATAATTCCTGCTTTAGAAAGTTCCCACGCTATAATAAAGGGAGTAGAGATTGCTAAAAATTTAGATAAGGACAAGGTTGTAGTTATAAATCTCTCAGGTAGGGGTGATAAAGATGTTCAACAGGTTAAAAACTTTTTAGATATTAATCAAGATATTTATAAAAAATTAGAAGAAAAATTAAAAAATAACTATAATCTATAAAGTTTTGTCTAAAATGTTTAACGGTATACTTTTAGTTGATAAACCTGTGGGAATAACCTCAAATGACCTTGTTATAAAGGTAAAGAAACATTTTAATCTATCTAAAGTTGGTCATACAGGTACACTTGATTTTGGAGCTTCCGGTTTAATGATTTTGACACTTGGAAAAGGAACAAGATTTACAGAATATTTTCAAAAGTTAGATAAAGAGTATATTACTATAGGCAAATTAGGGGAGATAACAGATACTTACGATAGAGAAGGTAAGGTAATAGAGAAAAAAGAATGTTTAGCAACAGAGGAAGAGGTAAAAAAAGCTATTTACTCATTTGTAGGGGAATATCTACAGATACCACCGCCATTCTCTTCCAAAAGAATAAACGGTAAGAGAGCTTATCAACTGGCAAAGAAGGGAATAAAGCCTGACCTTAAACCTGTTCCTGTCAAAATTTACAGTATAGATATAATTGGTATTAATATTCCATTCTTTGAAATAAAAGTTGAATGTTCCTCAGGGACTTATATTAGAAGCTTAGTTAAAGATATTGGGGATAAACTTAACTGTGGAGCTTACGTTTACTCCTTAAGAAGAACAAAGGTAGGACTGTTTGATGTTGAAAACAGTGTTAATTTTGAAGACTTACTACAGATGTCTATTGAAGATTTAAAAAAATATGTGATACCAATAAGAGATGCTTTATACTTTTTCCCTGAGATTAAACTAAAGGAAGGATACGATAAAAGATTTCTCAATGGGCAAAGGTTTAGAGTGCCTTATAATATTAAAGGTTTGGTAAAGGTAATATCTGATAAAGATAAATTTTTAGGAATAGGTAAGATTAAAGAAAACAACATTTTACAACCTTTAAAAGTATTAAAAGATATATAAAAGGAGGATTTTTATGGAAAATAAACTTAAAGAATTAATTGACAGATGGATAGAAGGTTGGAATGAAAAAGATTTAGATAAAATTTTAAGTTGTTATACCAATTCTGCAGAGTTATTTGACCCTAAAGTAAAGGAAGCTTTTCCTGATAAATTTACACTCACTGGTATAGATGAATTGAAAGGATACTTTAAAATTATTTTTTCTCTCTATCCGAACCTAAAGATAAAACCTAGAGGTTTATGGCTAAAAGGTGAGTATGAGGCACTTTTAGAGTATGA
>CAZEUK010000189.1:0-2763 GCA_964514535.1 uncultured Aquificales bacterium | reverse complement strand
ATTACCGTTGAAGGTTTTATCTTTTCCATACATTCGTGAGTTTTTATTGGACATTTATGATGACCATGTAATCCACAAGGACGACATTTTAAACCGTTTACTTCCACAACAACACCGTTTCTATAAGGATAAAAACCAAAATCTTTAACTGTTGGTCCATAAATATCAACTACAGGTGTGTTAAAGGCAACTGCCATATGGACAGGTGCAGAGTCGTTAGATATTAATACTTTTCCATTTTTTATTATAGAAAAGCTCTCTCTTAAATCTGTTTTTCCCGTTAGATTTAAAAAATTTTTATTCCTTTTTATAAGTTTCTCTATCTCTTTGTTATACTCTATATCTTCCTTTCCACCGATTAAGACAACCGTTTCACCTTCCATTAAAAAATGATTGATTAACTCTACAAAACCTTTTACAGTCCATCTTTTAGTTTCCCATTTTGAACCGGAAGCAACTATCATATATTTTTTTCTTTCCAAACCAAAACTTTTAAAAAATTTATCTTCTTTCTCTGTTAAGAATAACTCAGGATATTTGTAAATTTTATTACTATCGTATCTATCCAGTTTAGTTAAAAGCGTTAAATTCCTATCTATTTCGTGTGTTCCATCAAATCTATGTTTAACTTTATCTGTGTATAAAAATGAAAAACCAGCTTTATCAAAACCTATTCTTCTTTTTATTCTTGCCAAAAATAAAGTATAGGAAGCTCTATGGGAACGGTGTGGAGATATTGCTATATCGTATTTTTCTTTTCTTAATCTTTTAATCAAATTAATATTTGAATGCTTTTTCTTATCAAAAATAATAACTTTATCTAAATATGGATTGTTTTTTAAAACTGTAGAGCCGAAAGGTTTTGTTATTATATCAACTTTAGCTTCTGGATACATATTTTTTACAGAATGTATTAAAGGTGTTGTAAGTATTAAATCTCCCAGAAAGGCTGTTTGCCATATTAAAATCTTTATCATTCTTAAACTTCCGTAAAGGTTAAATTTTTAAGTTTTATCAGCCCTACTAAAACAAAAATAATATCTACAATAAAGACTGATAGGTAAGGTATAGCTCCACTTTCGGAAAGGGATGTTATAAATGATATTCCATACCAGTAAGCTATTATACTAACAAAGGCTAATATTATACTGTCCTTTCTTCTGTTCCATAAAAATGGATATATTGCAATACTTAATATTAAAGGTGAAAAAACTGTTGACAGTGTAGAGTAAAATCTACTCCAATAATAACTTGCGGAATAGCCAAATTTTTCAAAAACTTTTGCGGTTTTATAAAATTCAGTTAAAGATACAGGCTTTCTAACTTTAAATATCTTTTTTAAATTTTTTAATCCGACATTCAAATTAACGTAATATTTGGAATAATTTGTTATCTCAATCTTTCTTTTATCAATCTTTGAAAAATCTATTATCTTTGCATCTTTAATCACTATTTGGGAATTATTTATAAAGAACTCCTTACCTTCAACTCTTTGTATAGGTTTAAAATCTTTATTAAACTCTACATAGACTATATTGTTTCCCTTTTTTTTATTTAAATCTAAAAAACCAAAATATATAAATTTATTTTCGCCGACTGCTACCCATCTGTCGTAAGCTATAAGATACTTATCTTCCTCAACACTTCCTACCTTTAGTTTTTGGTATAACTCTTCCGATTTTTCTTTAAAAGGAGGCATAACAAACTCTAAATTTATTATCTGTAATATAGATAAAAAGAACGGAAATAAAAAAAGGTTTATCCCTAACTGTTTTAAGGATATACCGTTTAAAAGAATGGGATATATTTCCTTTTTATCTATCAACTCTTTTACTAAAATCATAAAGGCTATAACTACAACGACAGGAAGTATAAAATATACTTTTTCTGGAAGTTTATAAAATATATACAAAGCTATAGAGTTTAGGTCTGCATTCTGGATTTTTCTCAATATCTCAATTAATTCTGCTAGAAGAACAATAAAAGAAAAGGCTGGAAGTATTATAAGGATATATATAAAAAGTTTGGTGTATAAATATCTGTATAATATTTTCATTTTTCATTAAAATTTAAGAACTATTGCTCCCCAAGTTAAACCACCACCAAAGGCAGTTAATAAAACGTAATCTCCCTTTTTTAATTTACCTTCTTTGTAGGCTTCATACATAGCTATCGGAATTGATGCGGCACTTGTATTTCCGTATTTGTGTATATTGCTGAAAACTTTATCCTCAGGAATACCTAGTTTTTCCGCTAAAGCTTTTATAATCCTTATGTTAGCTTGATGGGGTATAACAAGTTTTAAATCATTAACAGTTATTCCTGCCTTTTCTAACGCTTTTAAAGATGCTTTTTCCATAGATTGTATAGCAAGTCTAAAGGTTTCTTTTCCCCTCATTCTTAATTTTTCACCAATCGGACAATGTAAAGCGAACCATTGTGAACCGTCAGAACTCATTACAGATGATAGAATATCACTATCACTATCGCTTCTTGATACAACTACAGCCCCTGCTCCGTCTCCAAAGATAACAGCTGTTGTTCTGTCTGACCAATCTATTAAGTGTGAAAAAACTTCAGCACCTACCACTAAAACATTGTTAAACTGTTTTGATTTTACAAATGAAGAGGCAATCGTTAAAGCATAAATGAAGCCACTACAGGCGGCGGATATATCAAATGCCATTGGTTTATCACATCCCAGTTTATCTGCCAAATAACAGGCTGTTGAAGGAAATGTCATATCAGGTGTTGATGTTGCCA
>CAZEUK010000188.1:0-2773 GCA_964514535.1 uncultured Aquificales bacterium | reverse complement strand
TGAAGATAAATCTAATAGATGAGTTAGAAAAATCAGATTTATTGGAAGATGTGCTATTACACTCTCCAGAGTTTATAGAAGAAAATTTTGATTATATAAAGGAAAACAGTAGCAACAAATATCCATATGATATAAAAGAAGTTGGGACGGTTAGATTAGGGGAAGTTATTAATATAAAAGAAAGTATTTATACAGGTTTACTGTCAACGGTTAAAAATAGAAAGACAGAAATACCATCAAAAATTAGAATAGACAGAGACTTTGCCAGATTTCTAGGATACTATTCTGCAAAAGGATTTATCACTGAAGATTTAGGTAGAAATGGAAAAGTTAGAAAGAGAATAGGTTTAGCATTTAACAAAAATGAGTATGAGTACATAGAAGATGTAAAAGGAATATTAAACAGACTAGGGATACACTTTACAGAAGAGATAGAAGGTAATGCACACACAATTTTTATATCTTCAAGAATATTTGGTTATCTATTGGAGAATGTTTTAAAGGTAGGAAGTAACTCTTACAGTAAAGCAGTTCCGCCACAGATATTAATATCTAATAAAGATGTAAGAAGAGAGTATTTAAAAGGATTATTTAGAGGAGATGGAAGTATTGTTAAAGTTAACAAAGGAAAAAATCTTTATATAGATTTTACAACTGTTAGTAGGAAGTTAGCAAATGGAGTTATTTTACTGTTACAGATGGAAGGGATTATAGCTTCTGTAAGGGAAAAGTTTTATAACAAATCAAAGGTTCTTACTTACAATATAAGAATAAATGGTTATGAGAATATAAGGAGAATTGGAGAATTATTTGGTAAAAAGTGGAAGAGATATAAAAATATTCTGTCAGAGTATAAAAGAAAAATATCTCCCATTGGTTATAGATTAGAGAAAAACTATGCAGTCTTAAAGATAAAAGATATAAAAAGTTATCTTTATAAGGGAAATGTTTACTCATTGGAAAGTGATAACTTTAAGTTAATATCAAGTTATGGATTGTTTATACATAACTGCTTCCCCAAAGACGTTAAAGCTTTTATAAAGATAGCTGAAGATTACGGATTAGATTTTTCGTTGTTAAAAGATACAGATGATATAAATAAAAATAGAAGAAAGCAGTTTGTTAAGAAGATAGAAGAGGCTTTATGGGTTGTTAAAGATAAAAATATAGCCATCTGGGGATTATCATTTAAACCAAACACTGATGATATAAGGGAAGCACCTTCAATAGATATTGTTAACTCACTTTTACAGATGGGAGCAAATCTAAAGCTCTATGACCCGCAAGCTAGAGAACATTTCCAAGCATTATTCCCTGAAAGTTCAAGATTAAAGTACGCCTATGATAAGTATGATGCAGTAAAGTATGCAGACGGTTTAGTTATTCTTACAGAGTGGGATGAGTTTAAAGAGGTAGATTTTGAAAAGATTAAATCTTTAATGCACACACCTATAATTATTGACGGTAGGAATATTTACGATTTAGAAGATATGAAAAAGTATGGGTTTGAGTATTACTCAATAGGAAGACAAAAATTAGATTAAAAAGGAGATTTCAGTATGTTTGAATTAGGTGTTATTGGCGTCGGGAATATGGGGGAAGCCATAGTTAAAGGCATACTAAACAAAGGTATTCTAAAATCAGATGATATTGTTGTTTACGATAGGATAAAAGATAAAGCAAAGGCTATCTCTGATAAGTACGGAGTTGGAATAGCTAACTCAAACGCTTTACTTACAAAGCTATCTAAAATAATCATTCTTGCTATAAAACCGCAGGATTTGGAAGAGACGGTAAAGGAAATAAAAGATTATTTAACAGAGGATAAGATATTAATATCAATACTGGCTGGAACTTCCTCTGAAAAGATTAAAACTAACTTAGGTAGAAGTATAAATGTTGTAAGGGTAATGCCAAATACACCTGCTTTAATCGGTGAAGGTGTTATAGCTGTAAGCTACGATAAAGGTATAAACGATAGTATGAAAGATTATATAAACAATATACTGTCTGCACTTGGGAAGGTTTACGAAGTAAAAGAAGATTTAATGGATGTTATAACAGGGCTATCTGGAAGTGGTCCTGCCTACGTTTTTACATTTATTGACAGTTTGGCACAGGGAGGTGTAAAGAAAGGATTACCCTATCAACTGGCTTTAGAGTTGGCTGTTCAAACTGTTTTAGGTTCTGCAAAACTTTTACAGGAAACAAAGGAACATCCTATGGTTTTAAGGGATAAAGTCTCGTCCCCTGCAGGTACAACTATATACGGATTACACGAATTGGAAAAGCATAACTTTAGAGATAGTGTTATATCTGCAGTTGAAACGGCAACAGAAAGGAGTAAAGAGTTAGGAAAAGATTGATATGAATAAGCTAAACTTCATATTTTTAGGTCTTTCCGACTACCCCAAATTTTTAAATTTACAGGAAAAACTTACAAAAGAAAAAAATACTGAAAACTATATAATCATCACAGAACATTATCCAGTTTATACTGTAGGTAAAAGAATTAATAAAGAAGATTTACCTAAGAAAGATATAGCACCTTTAATTAGACTAAATAGGGGAGGGGGAATAACTTTTCACGGTTTTAATCAGATTGTAGTTTATCCAATTTTAGATTTAAGAGATTATAAATTGTCTTTAAAAAAGTATATAAAATTGCTTGAAGATATTATGATAGACAGCTTAAAAGAAATAAGCATAAATGCATATAGGAAGGATGGATTAGTAGGTGTCTTTACAGACAAAGGTAAGATAGGATTTATAG
>CAZEUK010000187.1:0-2794 GCA_964514535.1 uncultured Aquificales bacterium | reverse complement strand
TTTCACCCATTATTTTAACTGCTTTCTTTAAATCCCACACCTGTCCATCGTGAAAATATGGATAAGTCATAGCTATATTTCTTAAGGATGGCACTTTAAACACAAACTTATCCTGTTCTTTTTTAGTTATTTTATATCTTCCTAAATCTGCTGTCGGATATGGTTTAACTATACCAAATTTTGCGAACATTCCACCGCCTACTGCAACTCCATTATGGCAACCTGCACAACCTTTATCTATAAACAGTTTTAAACCTTCCTTTTCTTTCTTAGTTAAAGCATTTGTATCACCTTTTAAAAACTTATCAAATCTGGAAGGTGTAGTTAAAGTTCTTTCAAAGGCAGCTATAGCTTTCGCAACATTATCGTAAGTTATAGGGTCAGGTGAATTAGGGAAAACTTTCTTAAATTCTTTTACATATCCCGGTATGGTTTTCAATTTCAAGACAACAAAGTCAGGGTTTGGCATAGCCATTTCTACATGGGCTAATATAGGACCTTTTGCCTGTTCTTCTAAAGTTTTAGCTCTTCCATCCCAAAACTGTGCTACATGGAAACCTGCATTTAATACTGTAGGGGAGTTTCTTCCACCTGTTAAAAATTTATGCCCTAAAGCTGTTGGTACATTATCAACTCCAAAACTTGCTAAGTTGTGGCAAGTATTACAACTGATAACACCACTTAAAGATAGTCTGGGGTCGTAATAAAGTTTTTTTCCTAGTTCTACTTTTTCCTTAGTTGTAGGATTATCTTTAGGAGCAGGTATTTCTTTAGGTAATGGTTTAAAGTATGTTCTAGCCTTCTTTAAAAGTTCAGTATCGTTAGCAAAGGAGCTACTTCCAAATAGGATTAAAGACAGTGTTCCTATTACAACCTTTTTATTAACCATTTTTACCACTCCATTATCAATATTAGTTATTATTACTAATAATAAAATAACAAAAACATAACTCTTTTGCAACTGATATTAATCATTTTTTTAGAATGGCCAGGGGCGGAATCGAACCGCCGACACTACGGTTTTCAGCCGTATGCTCTACCAACTGAGCTACCTGGCCAACAGGCTATATAATATTAGCAATATTTAAATAAAAAGTCAATTAAGAGTAATTACCAATTTTACCAATATCAAATTTAAAGCAATTTGTATATATTACAAGTTTATTATTATAATAAGTTTTAAGATTAATTGTGTCTGAGGGTTGTTAAAATGGATGATGTAAAAAAATTACTTGAAGAGATAGAAAAATTAAAGAAAGAAATAGAGGAATTAAAAGGAGAAAAGGAAAAAAAGGAATTTATAGAAAATGAGAAAATTATTGAGGTAATAGATAAAATAGAGGAAGTTGTAAAGAAAGGATTTTCTGTTATAGAGGGTGCAGTAATAGGAAGTTTAGAAGGAATAAAAAGAAGTTTACAGGAGAAAGAAAATGGAAAATAAAAAACAAACTGCAGAAACACCTCTAGCTTTTGAGGAATTATTTAAAGATATTGATTTAAAAGATAGAGCTAAAGCATATGTTTTAATAGAAGCTGAACCTGTTGAGATACCATATGTTTTGGAGGAGTTATCTAAAATAAAAAATGTTTTATCTGCAGACGTGGTAACTGGTATTTATGACATCATAGTATTTATTGAAGGTGAAGACCAAAACGAAATAGGCAGAGTTGTTATAAGAGATATTAACTCAATTAAGGGAGTTAAAAAGGCTACAACCTGTATGGTAGTTAGGATTTAGGAGGAGTTAGAAATGTTAAAAATAACTCCTTTAGACGCTTTAATAATTGTTGATATGCAAAATGATTTTATGCCTAACGGAGTTCTACCTGTTAAAGATGGAGATAAGATTATTCCCAGATTAAATGATTATATAAAGATATTTTTTTCTAACGGTAATCCTGTGTTTTTTACTAGAGATTGGCATCCTGAAAACCATATTTCCTTTAAAGGTTACGGTGGTATATGGCCACCTCACTGTGTAAAGGGAACGGAGGGTGCAAACTTCCATAAAGATTTATTCATTCCACCTGATAATAAATTTATTATCTCAAAAGGTACTTCTGAAGATTTTGACGCATACTCAGGATTTCAAGGAACGGTATTAAATGATTTATTAAAGGAAAGGGGAATAAAAAGAGTTTTTGTAGGTGGTGTAGCCACAGATTACTGTGTAAAAAACACTGTCCTAGGTGCTTTAAATCTAGACTATCAGGTTTTTGTTTTAGAAGATGGTATAAAGGGAGTTAATCTTAATGAAGGGGATGTTGAAAAGGCTGTTGATGAAATGCTATCTAAAGGTGCAACCTTTATAAAAATATCTGACATAAAAACGAAATGAAAGAAATATGTCTTTTTATACATTTAGTTTTTGCTTCCCTATGGCTAGGCGGAATGCTCTTTATGGCTATAGTCTTAGCTCCTTACGTTAGAAATTTACCGAACAGTGTTGAAATTTTCAAAAAGGTAGGAATTAGATACAGTATTGTTGGGACTTTTGTAGGTTTACCTATCCTTTTTATAACAGGTGTATGCAATTTACACAGCTTAAATTACAGTTTTTCCGATATTTTTACCGCCACAAAAGATAATCCTTACCTATTTACATTAAAACATAAGGTATATTTATTCTTTTTAACTTTCATATTGGCTATAATTCACGATATTTTCTTAGGTCTAAGGTCAGACAAAAACGAAAAGTATAGAAAAGGTGCAAGAGTAATAGGGGTTATAAATCTAATAATTGCATTGATAATCGTTTATTTAGCCTCACAACTAAGATTTGGCGGTTGAAAA
>CAZEUK010000186.1:0-2864 GCA_964514535.1 uncultured Aquificales bacterium | reverse complement strand
TTAATAGCTAAATAGTTTGTTATATAACCGATAAACGCTCCTATTAAGACGAATAAAAGAAGATTTAAAAGCATAATAATAAAAAGATAGAAGGAAGAAAGGAATTATAGATTAAATCCTCTCTCCCCGTGTGTTGCTTCGTCTAATCCCATTGTTTCTGTTTCATCATCTACTCTACCACCGCCAGTTAAAGCGGAAGATATAAAGTATAGTATTGCCGTTAAAACAGCTGTATAAACAATTGTAAATAATACACTTTCAACCTGAACAATTATCTGTCCTATTCTGTCTCCATTATCCTTTAAAGGTGAACCATCCCAAGCTAGAGATTGTAGAGCGAAGAAGCCTGTAGCTATAGCTCCCCATATTCCAGCTAAACCGTGAACACCAAAAGCATCTAAACTATCGTCATAACCTAATGCTTTTTTCAATACGAAAACACCGAACCATCCAACTATACCTGCAACAAAACCTATAATTAATGCTCCTACAGGGTTAACAAATCCAGCTGCAGGAGTTATTGCAACTAGACCTGCAATTGCTCCTGAAGCACCACCTAAAAGTGTAGGTTTCTTAGCTGTTATCCATTCCATCATTACCCAAGATAATACAGCCGTTGCAGTTGCTATATTTGTTGTAAGTAATGCTACCCCTGCAATATCATTTGCTCCAAATGCTGAACCTGCGTTAAATCCGAACCATCCAAACCAGAGTAAACCTGCTCCTAAAGCTGTTAAAACTGTTGAGGACGGTAGTATAGCTTTTTTCCCGTAATCTTTTCTCTTTCCTAAGAGTATAGCTAAAACTAATCCTGTAACCCCTGCGTTAATATGAACTACTGTACCACCTGCAAAGTCTAAAGCTCCAGCATCGTATAGAAAACCGCCACCCCATACAACGTGGGCAATAGGTGAATAAACGAATGTTAACCATAAAATTGTAAATATTACCCAAGTGGAAAACTTCATTCTTTCAATAACTGCCCCTGAAGCTAACGCTATTGTTATTGCCGCAAATGTTGATTGGAATGCAATAAATACCCATTCAGGAAATGCACCTACACTAGACGGAGTTTTATAATCTATACCATTTAAAAGTGCTTTAGAAAAATCTCCTATTATGCTGTATAAAGCTCCTTCTCCATCTGAGAAAGCTAAAGAGTATCCCCATAAAGTCCATACAACTATCGCCAATGCATAAGATATTAGAACCATCATAACGGTGTTAACTATATTTTTAGACCTAGTCATACCACCGTAAAACAGAATTAGCCCCCCTACAGTCATTAATACAACGAAAGCTGTAGCTGTAATCATCCAAGCAGTATCACCTGTATCTATCTTATTTTCCCCTGCAAAAGCTAATATAGGGGCTAAAGAAGACAAAATAATCCCACTTAAAACTTTTTTCATTTTGTAGCCTCCTCTTTTTAAATAGTTATTAAAAATTTGGTAAAAAGAGAGTTTATAAAGCTTCCTCTCCTCTTTCTCCAGTTCTTATTCTTATTGCATCTTCAACAGGAATGATAAAGATTTTTCCATCTCCAACCTTTCCAGTCTTAGCCGCATTTATTATTGCTTCAACAACTTTTTCAACCATAGTGTCATCCACAACAACTTCAACTTTTATTTTTGGTAGGAAATCAATTACATACTCAGCACCTCTGTAAAGCTCTGTGTGTCCTTTCTGTCTTCCAAATCCTTTTACTTCGGTTACTGTAATACCAAAGTTCCCCAATTCTGTAATAGCATCTTTAACCTCATCAAGTTTAAAAGGTTTTATGATTGCCTCAATTTTTTTCATTTATAAACTCCTTAAATTGTTTTTAATTACAGTAAATATTAACGAAAGATTTATGCCAATACAATATGATTTATATATCCCTTTATACAAACAGTTAGCATTAAACTATTTTAGCTAACTTACAAAATTGTTATTACAAATATGGGATTAAAACTAAAACTACAAAAATTTAATTGAGAAACTGAAATATAAATATTTAAATTTATCTGTATATAGTTTAAAATTTTTAGTAAATTTTCCTAAATCTTCAAAAATTAAGTAAAGATAAATCCAAAGGGGGTATTTTTTTTATGAAGAGAGATTTTTTAAATATATCTGATTTATCAAAAGATGAAGTCTATCAAGTTATAGAGTATGCAATAAAGCTGAAAGAAGACAAATTTATGGATAAAACTTTAACAGGAAAATCTATAGGCTTAATTTTTATGAAACAATCCACTAGAACAAGAGTTTCCTTTGAAGTTGGTGTTTATCAGATGGGGGGACAACCTTTATATATAAGTGGTATTACAACACAGTTAAGTAGAAATGAAGAAATTAAAGACACTGCAAGGGTTTTATCAAGGTATTTAGACGGAATTGTAATAAGAACCTATTCCCACTCTGAAGTTGAAGAATTGGCTAAATATGGAAGTATACCAGTTATCAATGCATTAACAGATTATCTACATCCATGTCAGATTTTGGCAGATTTACAAACTATATACGAAAGATTTGGGAAAATAGAAGGTTTGAAGCTAGCTTATATTGGAGATGGTAATAATATGGCTAACACTTGGTTAATAGCAGGTGGATTGATGGGGTTAAATGTATCTATAGCTACCCCAAATGGATATGAGCCAAATGGTAAAGCTGTAAAGGAAGCTTTAGAGTTGGCGAAGGATAGTAAAGCAAAAATTGAAATAACAAATAATCCTATTGAAGCAGTTAAAGATGCCGATGTAGTTTACACTGATGTATGGATAAGTATGGGTCAGGACAATAATGAAGAGAAAAAGAAAGCGTTCAAAGATTTTCAAATAAATGAAAAATTATTAAAATTTGCAAATAAAAATGTAATT
>CAZEUK010000185.1:0-2912 GCA_964514535.1 uncultured Aquificales bacterium | reverse complement strand
GAAATGTTAGAGAAGGCAAAAGAGCAGGGAATTATTGATGAAGAAAATGAAAAAAATAATAAGGAGGAGAAATAAGAGATGGCGGTAGATGCTAAATTAGTTAAAACTTTAAGAGAAATGACAGGAGCAGGTATTTTAGATTGTAAAAAAGCTTTAGAAGAGACAGGGGGAAATCTAGAAGAAGCAGTTGAATTATTAAGAAAAAAGGGAATAGCTAAAGCGGCAAAAAAAGCTGGAAGAGAAACAAAAGAAGGTATTGTCCACGCTTATATCCACGGAGGCGGTAGAGTAGGAGTTTTATTAGAGCTTAACTGTGAAACAGACTTTGTTGCTAGAAATGATTTATTTAAAGAGCTAGCTAATGAGTTAGCATTACAAATTGCGGCGATGAGACCTAAATATGTAAGTAGGGAAGATATTCCTAAAGAAGTTATAGAAAAGGAAGGAGAGATTATAAGAGAGGCAGCGTTAGCTGAAGGGAAACCACCACATATAGCAGAAAAGATAGCTGAAGGTAGATTGGAAAAATTCTTTAAAGAAGTTTGTTTATTAGAGCAACCATATATAAGAGATGATAAGAAAACTATAGAGGAGCTTATAAAAGAGTATATAGCTAAGATTGGAGAAAACATAAAAGTATCAAGATTTTGTAGATACGAAATAGGTGAAGGCATATAATTTTTTCCTCTTTTTCTTCATACCAATCCTTTTAACTGGCGGGGTAAAAAATTGGCACTGAAATATAGAAGGATTTTATTAAAGCTATCAGGCGAAGCCCTTATGGGCAATCATGAATTTGGTTTAGACCCTTATTTCATAAATGAACTTGCAGATGATATAAGGGAAGTTTACGAATTAGGTGTTGAGATAGCCATTGTTGTAGGTGGAGGAAATATATTCAGAGGAATGAACGGTTCACAAATAGGATTAGATAAAGCTACCGCCGATTATATGGGAATGTTAGCAACTGTTATGAATGCGTTAGCCCTACAGGATATATTGGAAAGTAAAGGAATGCCAACACGGGTAATGTCTGCAATAGAAATGAAACAAATAGCAGAACCATATATAAGAAGAAAAGCAATAAGGCATTTGGAGAAAGGTAGAATAGTAATATTTGGAGCGGGAACAGGAAATCCATTTTTTACCACAGATACAGCTGGAGCATTGAGGGCAACAGAGATTAAAGCACAAGTCTTCTTAAAAGCTACAAAAGTAAACGGTATTTACGATAAAGACCCTGTAAAATATGAAGATGCTAAACTTATAAAGGAAATATCCTTTGATGAAGCTATTAGAAAGAATATAAAAGTTATGGATCAAACTGCGTTTACACTATGTAAAGAAAACAACTTACCTATAATAGTTTTTTCCATTAAAGAGAGAGGCAATTTGAAAAAAATTGTTCAAGGGGAAAATATAGGTTCAATAGTTAAATAGGATATAAACTTTCCTTTCCTTGATTTTATTCTATCTAAAAAATAAAATCCTTTATAAAAAAATCTGAAGTAAGGTTATAAATAGTGGAAGACATCAAGAAAAATTTAGAAAAAATTTGGGAAAAGATAAAACTTTCCGCTGAAAAGGTTAACAGAAAGGCCGATGATATAATCCTTTTGGGAGCGTCTAAAAATCAACCTGTAGATAAGATTTTACAGGCTTATAAAGCAGGTTTGAAATATTTTGGTGAAAATAAAGTACAGGAAGGTATAAAAAAAATAGAAACTCTACAAAAAGATTATCCAGATATACATTGGCATTTTATAGGTGGTTTACAGACAAATAAAGCTAAATACGCAGTTAAATATTTTGAGCTTATACATTCTGTTGATAGAAAAGAGCTTGCCGATGAGATAGATAAAAGGTCTAAAAAAATTAATAAAGTACAAGATTGTTTAATAGAAGTAAATATAGGTGATGAGGAAAGTAAATACGGAGTTAAAATAGACGATTTAGAGGAGTTATACGAATACTGTTTGAATAAAACAAATATAAATATTTTAGGTTTAATGTGCATACCGCCTTATTCAGACAATCCTGAGAACTCCCGTAAATATTTCGTAAGATTGAGAGAATTAAAGGAAAACTTAGAAAGAAAATTTAAAAAGAAGTTACCACATCTTTCAATGGGTATGTCTGCAGATTTCCATATAGCAATAGAGGAAGGAGCAACTATAGTAAGAATAGGAACTGCAATATTCGGCGAAAGGAAATATTAAATCTTCAAAGATTTGATGAATTTATCTGTATTTCCAACTGTTTCTGTACAGTTATTTTCTACTACCTCTTTCAAAAATTTTTTATACTTTAGATTTCACTGTTCAATTTTATCTTATATTAGATTTAACGCCAATTTGGGAATTAAGTTTGGTTGGTTTGTTCTAATAGGATGAAATAAAGTGTTTCAATTAAATTGATAGTTAGTTAAACTAAAAAAAACTGTAAAATTATGTTGGCTTAAATATATTTCCGAACACACGTTAAATAGCTTCCTTTAAAGGATTTTACGACTTATACCGTTTCATCTGTATCCATGGCTAAATCAATGAATTTTAGACGAAAAATTTTTCCATAAAAATTTATAATAGAAAAGCAACCAATACTGATATTTTAGTATTAGTTGCTTTCGTGATTTAATTAACTTACTAATACTGCCTCTTTAAATCTTCTAATAGCTTCTGGGAAGAATATTGAGAATAGATAGCCTAATTTGATTTTTTTGTGGTCAATTAACATTTTCCATTGGAACTGTTCAGTTAGTAAAATTATCACCAACTTATCATCTTCCAAATTTACAAGATAATAATCACCTAAATTTGGAAAGTTTGAAGATACTACAGCTTTTCTTATGTAGTCTGTAATATTTGCAAATAATGCAGAAGCTTTCGGATTTGTGTTGTATCCTTCAACGA
>CAZEUK010000184.1:0-2933 GCA_964514535.1 uncultured Aquificales bacterium | reverse complement strand
ACAGAGTTCAATATAGATTTTAAAATATACAAACCATCTGTTGAACCTAAAATACTCTCTGAGGCTCTCTCTGGGTGAGGCATTAATCCAAAAACATTTTTATTTTTGTTTGTTATTCCTGCAATATTCTCTAACGAACCGTTAGGATTTGCTTCTTCTGTTATATTACCGTTTTTATCACAGTATCTTAATAAAATCTGTCCGTTATCTTCCATTTCCTTTAATGTATCCTCGTCTACAAAATAATTACCGTCGTGATGGGCGATAGGAATGTTTAAAACCTGTCCATTTTTACACTGATTTGTAAATGGTGTATCAGTATTTTCAACCCTTAAATATTGAGGTTTACAGACAAATTTACCGTTAACATTCGGCATTAAAGCACCCGGTAGTAGATGGGCTTCCGTTAATATCTGAAATCCATTACATATTCCTATAATCAACTTTCCTTTTTTGGCAAAATCTTTTAAAGCATTAGTTAAAGGTGTATGGGATGCTAAAGTACCCGGTCTTAAATAATCTCCGAAAGAAAAGCCACCGGGTAAGATTATACAATCAAACTTATCTATATCTGTCTCCCTGTAGTTTATAAATTCAACATCTTCATTTAGTATATCCCTGATAACTCTGTAAGTATCATAATCACAATTTGACCCCGGATAAACTGCTACACCAAATTTCAATTTTTTCTCCTAACTGTATAAAATTTGATTATTAATATTTTAACTTTTATCTATTAAAATGTAATCTAATCTGTAATCTTGAATTATCTCAAAGGAAGATTTAACTTTATTCTTAACTTGATTTATGTATAATCTAATTTCCTAAATCTTTAGAATTCAAAACAGAAAAGGAGCATAGGGAAAATGATAGATATTGTGGAAGAGGTAAGAAAATTAATACTTCCTATACTTGATGAGTTAGATTTAAAACTTGTTGATATTGAGTTTACCAAAGAAAATAGACCTGTTCTAAGAGTATACATATATGACCCTAAAGGAACAACTATTAAACAGTGTGAAATTGTAAGTAGAAGATTAGGAGAATTATTGGATAACGAAGATTTAATACCTTATTCATATATATTAGAAATATCTTCACCCGGCTTAAATAGAAAACTTAAAAATAGAGAAGAGTATGAAATTTTTAAAGGAAGAAATATTAAAATTGTATTAAAAGAACCTATAGACAAGAAAAATGTTTTCACTGGTGTTTTGGAAGGTTTAGAGGAAGATAAAGTTTTAATAAAGGATAATGATGAATTAATAAAAATAGATTTGGATAATATATCTAAGGCCAGACTTAACGATTAAAAAGAATATAAGGGGAAGAAAAATGTCAGTAAAGTTAAAAAATGTTATAGAACTTGTAGCTAAAGAAAAGAATGTACCTGAAAAGGTTGTTGAAAAAGCTTTAATAGATGGTATAAAACTCGCTGTAAAAAAAGAATTTGGATATAAAAATAATGTTTTTGTAAATTTTGATAAAGAAAATGATGAGTTAAAGGTTTTATTAAAGAAAAAAGTAACTCCATTTGTAGAAAATCCTAAAAGGGATATATCCCTTTCAGAAGCAAAGAAAATAGACCCTAAAGCAGAAGTTGGTAAGTATATCTACGTACCATTAGACCTAGAAAGTCTAAGTAGAATAGCCTTAACTGTAGCAAAAGATGTTATATCGTCTAAAATAGCTAAAGTAGAGAAGAACATACTGTTTAAGGAATTTAAAGATATAGAGGGAAAAGTTATAACCGGTACGGTGAGAAGATTTGAAGGTAATGATATTATTGTAGATTTAGGTAGGTTAGAGGCTATACTTCCTGAAGAGGAGCAGATTAAGAAAGAAAAGTATAGAATAGGTGATAGGATAAGGGCATTAATATTAAAGGTTATAAAGGACGGCTCTTATCCTGTGTATGAAAAAGGAAAGGTTAAAAGATATATAAAACCTTTAGATAGGGAAAAACCGTTAGTAATACTATCTAGGACACATCCTAACTTCTTAAAAAGATTGATAGAGATAGAAGTTCCTGAGGTGCAAGAAGGGGAAATAGAGGTCAAAGCAGTAGCTAGAGAACCGGGAGATAGGGCAAAGGTTGCAGTTTGGACAAAGGATAAAAACATAGACCCTGTGGGTGTTGTAGTTGGTCTTAAAGGAAAGAGAATTCAAAATGTTTCTATGGAGTTATCAGACGAAAAAATTGACGTTATAGAGTGGCATCCTGACCCTGCCAAATTTATTGTTAGGGCTTTATCTCCTGCCCATCCAAAAAAATGGAAAGTTTTTGAAAATGAAAAGAGGATAGAGGTTGCAGTTCCTAAAAATGAGCTATCTCTGGCTATAGGAAAAGGTGGTGTAAATGCTAAGCTAGCCCATAAACTTACCGGTTGGCATATTGATATATTAAGTGAAGAAGATTTTGAAAAATTACAACAACTGGCAAAAGAAAATGGCTAATCCTATTAGAAGTTGTGTAATATGTAAAAAAAAAGTTATAAGGGAAATCTTATAAGATTTAGTTATGAGAACGGTAAAGCTGTTTATAAAGAAAAGTACGGTAGGGGCTTTTATATATGCCCTTCCTGTCTAGTAAAGAGAAAAGAAAAGATAAAGAATAGATTTAATATAAACATCATGGATGTAATAAAACAGTTAGAAAAACAGATTATAAATCTTTTACAGATAGGTTGGCGAAGTAGGATAATAAAGATAGGTTTTGATGATACGTTAAAGGAATTAAAGGCAAATAAAAAGGGGTTTCTAATAATAGCTAAAGATATATCTAAAAGAACAAAAAGAAATATTCTTTTTAAGTATAACGGCGATTATTTTGAACTGTTTAGTAAAAAAGATTTAGGGGATTTTTTAGGTAAGAATGGGATAGGTATAATATTTGTTCCTGAAAATAAGTTTGGAAAGAAACTTAAAGAAAT
>CAZEUK010000183.1:0-2937 GCA_964514535.1 uncultured Aquificales bacterium | reverse complement strand
CTATATCCTTGTAAGCTATGCCTCGTTGAAGTAGGAAGCCCCTAACTTTAGTTAGAGGAGGAGGTCACAATCCCAAAGTTAAAGTCATAGAACTAAAATTAAAAAGGGAAATTAACCATTTTTCTTAATTTCCCTGATTGTTATTCATTTGATTTTCTATTTTATTCGTGTTAGTAGGAGCAGGATTATTTTCATTTGTTTGTGGTTTTATACCTTCTCCTTCGTTAACAGAATTACCATTTCCATTGGTTGTAGGTTGGGTATTGCCATTTTCATTTTGTAATTCAAAATTTTCAATCTCTTTTTCAAGCTCCTCAACAGATTTTTCTTCAGATTTTTTTCTACGTAAATATACATCAGAACAGGTAATATCAGGTTGAGTTCCTTTAACAAAAACTAAATTTTTATTGTTGAAAGGACAAGCAGGGGTAGCTAAGACTAGATAAGTCATATTTATGGTGTAGTAAGAAGCCCCTTCAGGTAATTGGAAGTCTGGAACTTTGTTTTTGTAAGGATGTGATATATCCATTATTTTTATCCATAGAGGTAGTGCCGCCCGTGAACCTGTCATTTTTTCACCTATCTTTTTCTTAACATCATAACCGACCCAAACTACAGTTGTTAGTTGAGTTGAAAAGCCTGCAAACCACGCATCAGAATATTCATTTGTTGTCCCAGTTTTACCGGCTACAGGAAAACCTAAGACTAAAGCTCTTCTACCTGTTCCCTCCTGAACAACACCTTTTAATAAATCTACCATTACAGCATTTTCAGGTTGTGGATAGACTTGATAACAAGTAGGCTCGTGTAAATAAATCTTTCCACCGGTAAAATCTCTAACCTCTTCCACTAAGTATGGAGTGCATCTCTTACCTTGATTTGCAAAAGTTGAGTATACTGTAGCCAATTCTATAGGTTTAATGGAATAACTTCCTAAAGCTAAAGATGGAACAGGATAAAGTTTTGTTTTTATTCCCAATAAGTGTGCTAAACGGACAACATTCTTTTTACCTACGTTGTGATAAAGATTAACAGCTGCTGCGTTTAAACTGTGTGCTAAAGCGTATCTTAAAATAACCTTCCCTCTATACTTTTTATCATAATTCTTAGGTGTCCATATCTTACCACTGGCTATATCCCAATAACCTATCGGTTCATCGTAAACATACGATATTTGGGTGTACCCCCTTTTTATAGCTGTGGCGTAAACTATAGGTTTGAAAGCTGAACCGGGTTGTCTTCTAGTTTGAATAACTCTGTTAAATTTACTTTTCTTAAAGGAATAACCACCAACTAAAATTCTTACTGCCCCTGTCTTTGGATATATGGATATAATAGCTGTCTCCAAAAATGGAACAAATTTAAACTTGTTGTTTCCTAAATACTCCACATAAAAAGGAACTCCCTTTTTAGCATTAGTTAGATTACCTTTAAAGTAAACTTCTCCTCCTGTATCGTAAATCTTGAATTTTATTAAATGATTTTTATAATCAACACTTTCTATAATAGCCACATAAATACGGTTTTTCTTTAGCTCTTTTAAGTCTTTTTCCTCCCTGTAAAGTTTTAAAAGTTTTGATTTTTCTATAGCAGTAAGTTTTGGAAATCCAACAGTTTCCTGTAATTTTTCCAAATGTTTCTGTGCTAATTTTATTGCCTTCTTTTGCAGTTCTATATCAACAGTGGTATATATCTTATAACCGCCTTTATAAAATGCGTCCAATCCGAAATTTTTTATAAACCATTTTTTTACTTCCTCTGTGAAATAATCATCGTATCTCTTTACACCTTTACCTTTTCCAACCAATTTTATAGGTGTATTTTTACAGGCTTTTGCCTGTTCTGGAGATATATATCCTTCTTCAACCATTCTATCTAAAACTAAATTTCTTCTATAGGTTGCCAATTTTATATTTTTATATGGGTCATACTTACTTGGAGCTTTAGGTAAACCTGCTAATGTTGCCGCCTCACATACATCTAATTCCCAAACGTGCTTACCAAAGTAAACCTTTGAAGCCGCCTCAACACCGTAAGCCCCATGACCTAGATATATGTAGTTTAGATACATCTCTAAGATTTTATCTTTAGGATAGGTTTTGTTTAATTTAATAGCTAAATACATCTCTTTTATCTTTCTTTTAAAACTTTTTTTAGGGGTTAAAAACAGATTTTTTACCAACTGTTGAGATATTGTGCTACCACCTGCAACAATTTTTCCAGTTGATATATTTTTAATAGCCGCCCTTACTATACCTTCAAAATCTATTCCGTTATTACTATAAAAACTTTTATCTTCAATAGATATAAAAGCCTCCCTAACAATTTTAGGTATTTTATCTATAGGAACATACTTTCTCCTTTGGTAATAAAATTCTGTTATTAGTCGTCCTTTATAATCAAAAACCTGAATAACCTGTCTAGGTTTAAAGGTCTCTAACTGTCTAATATCGGGGACATTTTGTATTGCATCGGATATGTAGTATATTATGTAAGACAGACCTATAGAAAAGGCTATTAGGAAAGAATAAAAAAGAAATTTAAAAAATCCCTTTAATCTATTTTTTTTCCTCAAGTATAAAACCTTCAACAAAAAAATTTAAAATAACAGTATATAATACTATTGTTTGAATTTACTCTTTTCAATATTGACAGGTAAGTAGAAGTGATAATTGATAAGAAGTATAAGATACTAGAGAATAGACATATATCAGGTAGAACGTGGTTATTGAGAGTTAAAGCTCCTGAGTTGGTTAACGCACCTGCCGGCTCTTTTGGAATGATAAAAACTACTTCAGACTATCAATTTGACCCAATGATGAGAAGGGCTTTCGCAATAGCAGATGTGGAAGGTGATGAGATTTTATTCTTTTACGATGTTTACGGTCGTGGAACGGCAAATTTAACAACTAAAAAGGTTGGGGATTATATAAATAT
>CAZEUK010000182.1:0-2950 GCA_964514535.1 uncultured Aquificales bacterium | reverse complement strand
GTTGTGGGATAGAAGGCTTTATTTTTTGGTTGTATTTATACCTCTTTAAACATCTTTTCAAATAAAAGAAAATAATTTATCTTATGATTAAAAATTCTAGGAATAGAAAAATTTATATAAGTTTGGAGTATTTTAATGAGAATAAAAATTTTAATAAAAGCTGATATAGTTCCATTTTTATACAGACACAGAATTATATCCCTTATAAAAGAAGCTTTAAAAAAATCCGATAGAGATTACAAAGAATTTTTTTATAATCAACAGATAACAAAACCTTTCAGCTTTAACCTTGTTTTTCCCAAAGAAAAGCAGATAAAAAAAGCTAGGATAAAACTAGACGAGAAATTTACAATAGAAGACAAAGTCATTATTTCAGACAAACCATTCTCCCTTTTTATCTCCTCTTCAGATTACAGATTTATAATTGCCCTGTTTAATGGATTAAAGAAATTAAATACATTCAATTTTAGTTCAGAAAACAATATGCTTATAAATGGTAAAAAGGTAAATTGGAAAATTCAAAAATTTGTTTTACTGAATGAGAAACCCATTACCAAAAACACAGTAATATTCAGAACAAACTCTCCCATAATAGTTGAAGATAAAGAAGATAAACCTGTTCTGTTTTACGAAGAAAGATTTGAGAGAGAGCTTAATGAAGTTATGGATAGAATATTAAAATCACCACATATAAAAGGAAAAGGATTAGAAGAACCTTTAAAGTTTGAACCAATAAAAATGAGAAAGGATGTTGTAAAACATACATTGAGAGATTTTAGAATAAAAACTGGAAAACCGATAATGTATTTGACTGGGAATTCTGGAATATTTAGACTTACGGGTCATCCTGAGGATTTAAAACTACTTTACAAAATAGGTATAGGAACTAAAACAGGTCAAGGCTTCGGTATGGTAGAGATTATTGAATAATGTATTGTATTATAAAACCTAATGTAATACATTTAAGGTATGAATTAAACAAATAAGGGTAAAAATTTCCAGTAATAACCATTAGAATAGATGACGAGTTTTTGAATAAGATAGAAAGTTTAGCTAAAAACAGGAAAAAAGAGGAATTAGATAATAAAAGAAATATTAAAAAGAGAGCTTTCAAATTATGAAACTTTAAAAGAGTATATAAGTCTTATGAAAAAAGGAAAGGAAAGAGGAGTTTAAGCTTACAAGAATTGGGAAAATAGTTTGAGAATACAGAGCTATATTTAAATGGGAAGAAACTATAAAATACAGCCAATAGAGAAACAATGAAAAAAGTATTTATAGATACTATTTTAGATTTATTTGAAAAGTTAAATTTGGAAGTGTTAATAACATGGAATAAGAAAGATTTCAAAAATAAAACAGCAGATTTTAACTCCAAAAGAGTTTTAAAAAAAGTTTTTAAAAATGAGGTTGTTGAATGAAATACACTTTAACAGGTAGTTTTCAGTACGATTTAGGAATATATGGACTAAAAAAAGTTTTAGATTTTTTTAAAGAAGAATATCAAACAGATGGAAAGTTTTATATAGAGGTAGATAGAAAGCCTGAAGAGTTATTGGAGCTAGTTATTCTTAAGCTTATGTCCAATGAAAGTTTAGATTATTTTTTCTATAAAACAGTTGAGACTTTGTTTAAAAATGATAAAGAATTAAAAAAGAAGATAGAAAATTTAAAAAAAAATAATACAGTAAAATTTTCAAAAGATATTAAGGATATAGTTAAAAGTAAGAAAAAATTAGAAGAAACGATAAAAATTATCTCTGAAGATATAAAAATTAAGATTAAAGAAGTTTTAGGAATAGATATACCAATTAAAGAGATAGAAGATATAATTTGGAATAAATCTGTAAATCTGCTTAATAATGTTCTCTTAAACTTTCAAGCTGATATGAAGGCTAAAGGTAAAGATACTTTAAAGAAAGCTATAGATAAGTTATACAAAGATATTGAAGAAAAAAATTTATGTTCTTTCTGTGGAATAAATTCTGGTAAAAGGATAACTAGAGATACTTTCTTTTTTGCACCTGCACAGTATAATGCTTTTTGGTTTAACGAACCATCAATTTTTATATGCCCTTACTGTTTAGTATCTAACCTTGCAATAACTCAATCTTTTACATTTTTAGGGAACAAAATTGATGCAGTTGTTGTTTATAGAGCAAATCTAGAAGATTTAGAGAACCTAAACGAAGGTTTAAGTATAAAAGATATTGGAGAAATTACACAAAAGATAATAGAGTATGAAAAATTAACACTAAAAAAGGAAGCAACTACAAAAGATTTACAGATTATAGAATTTGTATTGGACAGTCAGTCTCCACATATGGAGTTTTATCTTTTAACGGAGGATATAATTCAAAAATTATTGAAAATCCATTCAAATATTGAAAATTTATATACCTCTTATAAAGATATATTATGGGGACAGGTAAAAGATAAAAGTGGATATAAAACTATAAACTTGTCAAGAGAAATTTTAAAGTATTTAACAGATAATCAAAAGTTATTTTATCTAGTCCAAAGGTTTAGTAAATTTTCTATAATGGCAGAAATATTTAGAGAAAATAAAGTTAAAAATCCACCTGTAAAAGGTTTTTATGTATCGGTCTTGCTAGAAATTTTAAAAATCCATTTTATTTTGGAGGAAAAATTAAAAATGAGTTATTTTGAAGCATTTAAAGAGTATGGACAGTTTTTGAGAGGTAAAGTTTATGCCCAATTATCCGAGGCTGGTAATATTAATTGGAATACATTTCACAATAAAATAATAGCCCTTTCTAACTCATTTTTAGATGCTTCAAAGGGAAGTTTTGAGCAATTTATGGAAACTTTAACACGAGTAATGATTAGCTATGATGCCCCAATAAACACAGACCATCTAGAAATGATAAACAGGAATACATATAAAGAAATAGCCACAACAATAGCACTAGCATTAATGACTGAAAAA
>CAZEUK010000181.1:0-2964 GCA_964514535.1 uncultured Aquificales bacterium | reverse complement strand
GTAGGCATACTTACCTTTGATTAAAACCGTTGCACTTTTAATTCCTGCTACGTCATCTGGCTGATAATCTAATATTTTTGGCTCAAACCCCTTTTTTTCTGCCCATCTTAAATACATTCTTAACAACATTTCTGTCCAATCACAAGCTTCAACTCCACCTGAACCTGCTTGTAGCGTTAGAATAGCGTCTTTTACATCGTACTTTTCCGATAAGAGAGATTTTATCTCTAAATCATTAACAACTTTTTCTAGATTTTGTATTTCCTTTTGTAAATCTTTCTCCGTTTCTTCATCGTATTCTAACTCTAATAACTCTAAAAACTCCTCTATCTCTAATATTTTATTTTCTATACTTTTTATTTCTTCCAATTCTTCAGATAACCTATTCCTTTTTGTAGATATTTCCTGTGCCCTTTTCGTATCCTTCCAAAAATCCGTTTTTCCCATTTCTAAATCTAACTTTTTTAACTCTTCTTCTAACTTTTCCGGCCTTAAAATATCTTTTATATTTTCAAATTTTTCTTTAATAATACTTAACTTTTCTTTTAAATCTTGTATTAACATTTCCTTTTATTTAAAAATTTTTATTTTTTGATAACCTTAAATTTTATTTTTTTTCTTTTATATGTCAATTATGAAAATTCCTTTAATTTTATCAAATTTTATATAAAAACTTGTTTTGATTTATTTCTGTTATAGTTAACTCACCTTTTGAAACTAGATTTAAAAATTCTCTGTAAGTGTCCTTATCTACCATTTTTTCCAATTCTTCCAATGTTAATGGTCTTCTTTTTAATATTTCCAATATTTCTTCTTTAGTTTGTTTAATATCTTCCTCAACGGAGTTCCTTCTAAAAAGGATATTTAAATTAAAATCTTTTAAATACTCTCCAAGCTGTAAAAGTTTGTTATCGTCCACTGGAAAAACTCTATAGGCAGGTGGTCTATCAACAGTTCCTAAATCAACTCTATCAGGTTTTATCTCCTTTAATACATCTCTAATCTCTTTTATATTGTCAACTGTATCGTTAACATTTTTAACAACTAAAATTTCTATAATTAATTCTCCTTTAAAAACTTTTCTAAATTCTTTCAATCCTTCAATTATATCTTTTATGCTTATACTTTTAATTGGTCTGTCTATCTTTTTAAACAGTTTTTCCGATACTGCATCTAAAGAGACTTTAACTATATCTAATTTTTTTAAACTGTTTTGTATATCTTTACGATAAATTGTAGAACCGTTTGTTAGGATTAAAAGTTTACTTTTACCTTTTATACTATTTAATAAATCTATCAATTCGTTAAGTTTTGAGTATAAAGTAGGTTCTCCATTTGCGGTAATTGTTATAACGTCAGGATAGCCATATTTATTTAGAAATATTTCAACTTCCTTTAATATATCCTCAGGCTTCGGTTCATTCTTCATCTTATCAGTTGGTTTACTCTTATCTAACTCACAGTATAAACAATCAAAATTACACTGTTTAAATGAAGGTGATAGGTCTATTCCTAAGGATTTCCCAAACCTTCTAGAGTTTACAATACCAAAAACATACATTTTTTAACTGTCCTAAATTTAAATTTTAAAATTATCCTATCAGTTGTATAAGTTTTTTCAAATGGTATAGGCTATACGATAGTATCGTATAAAATCGTTGATTTTTAAACGATGGTATCGTATAGTTTTAAGGATATAAAAACTCGGAAAAATTATGATGGAAGAAATTTTTTATAGGTTTAATCCTTGGTGGGAAGGAGAGTTTAAAACAAACTTTATTGATAGACCCAAATATACTACACCTTTACTATCATCAATTGATAAATCTCCTATAGAGATTATTACAGGTCTACGTCGTATAGGTAAAACTTCTATAATGAAGTTAGTTATAGATAAGCTTATAAAACTTAAAGATATACCGCCAAACCGTATATTTTTTATATCTCTGGATTTTTACAAATTGGAAAGCATGAGTATATTGGATATTGTGGAAGAATTTTTTAAATTGCAAAAAATATCTTTCTCTGAAAGAGTTTATCTGTTCTTAGACGAAATAACGTATAAAAAAGATTTTTCTATTCAACTAAAAAATATATATGACCTTTTTAACGCTAAGGTGTTTGTATCTTCATCATCTGCATCTATTTTAAAAGAAAAAAAGGCATTTTTAACGGGAAGGGAAAAAATAACAGAAATTTTACCTTTAGATTTTGAAGAATTTTTAAATTTCAAGGGAGTAAAGATTAAAATTGCCGATAAACATTTATTAAAATCATACTTTGAAGATTATATGAGAATTGGGGGAATTCCTGAATATGTGTTAACAGAGGATGTGGAATATATAAAACAGTTGATTGATGATATTATCTATAAAGATATAATAGCTATGCATAATATAAAGGAAAAATCTGCCGTTAAGGAGTTTTTCTATCTATTAATGGAAAGGGCAGGTAAACAGATAAGTTTAAATAAGATATCAAAGGTATTAGATATAAGTATAGATACTGCAAGAAGATTTTTTGAGTATTTTCTAGATACATATATAATCTATGCTATAGAAAGATGTGGAAAGCTAAATGAAAGGTTAAAATCTCCCAAAAAAATTTATGTTGGAGATGTTGGTATAAGGAATATAATCACTGGTTTTAGAGACTTAGGGGCAGTTTTTGAAAATTTAGTATTTTTAAAAATAAAAGCTAAAAAACCTTGTTATATTTTACAGAATGGAATAGAGATTGATTTCTTAACCGAAGATAAAACTCTTATTGAAGTTAAGTATGATAGAGAATTAAATGAAAAACAGTTAAAACTGTTTAACGAGCTTAAAGCTAACAAAAAGCTAATAATTGATAGTTTTGAGAAGTATCAAGCTTTATAAACCGATGATTACCTTCCCATCCTTTTCCTTGTTATATTTTACAGAATGGAATAGAGATTGATTTCTTAACTTCAATAAGAGTTTT
>CAZEUK010000180.1:0-2997 GCA_964514535.1 uncultured Aquificales bacterium | reverse complement strand
ATATGGCCGAATTAATCCAAATTTAACTGTTTTTATAATTATTCTGTTAAAATCAAAGTATAGCTTAAACCAATTTACAGAAAGGAAAATTCCATTTCGTAGATTATAATAGTACTATACTTTTTCATATTTGGAGAATTAGATTGAAAAAATTAAGAATTACTATAGACGGTCAGACCATAGAAGTTGAAGAAGGAACAACAGTTTTAGAAGCAATAAAAAAATTAAATAAAGTTGTGCCTACCTTCTGTTATCATCCTCGGCTACCTATATTTGGCGGTTGTCGTATGTGCCTCGTTTACGACAAAAAATGGAAAAACAGTATAATCGCCTGTGGGACAAAAGTTTACGATGGAATGGAAATAGAAACAGAAAATGAAGAAGTTATAAAAGACAGAAAATTTATACTTGAGATGTTATTTACTAGACATCCTTTAGACTGTCCAATATGTGATAAAGCGGGAGAGTGTGATTTACAAAATTGGGGAACGTACTACGGTCCACAAAAAAATATAACTCCATTTACACCTTTTGATAAGGTTAGACCTGAAGAAGATTGGCAGAGTGAATTTTTTGAGTTTGTATCAAACAGGTGTGTTCTATGTTTAAGATGTGTAAGTGTTTGTGAAAATGTAGTCGGGGCAAAAACATTATTTCAAGAGGAAAGGGGCTTTGAGATATTAATATCTCCCGATAAAAAACCTATGGACGCATTAAGCAGTTGTGAGCATTGTGGATTATGTGTAGATATATGTCCTGTAGGGGCAATTATATTTAAACCTTTTAAACATAATGCTAGAGCTTGGCTTCTCAAAGAAACAATATCCCACTGTGGTTTATGTGGTTTTAACTGTAGGGTAGCAATAGACCACGACGGAAAAGATATTTACAGAATTCGGTCAACTTCAGATTTGGAGATATGTTTAGGTGCATATTTAGGATATGACATCTACAAAAAAGATAGACTAAAAGGAGCTTTAAAGGAAGGTAAAAATATCTCTGTTGATAAGGCTATAAAGGAAGTAGCCAAGCTAATATCTGAAGAAACGGAAAAAACAGCTATTATACTTTCTTCTTTCAGTGTAAATGAAGTTTACCAAAAGATAAACGATATACAGGAAAAGACAGGGGTGTTGGTGTCTTCAGTCGGTAGTTTAACATATACACAGGTATTAAATGGATTTAAAGATGAGTATGGAGAAGATTATAAAGATTTATCGGAAAAAGATATTTTAGAGGCAAAAAGAATTGTTGTAATAGGAGACGACGTTGCCAATGTAAATCCAGCTTTAAGTTATATGTTTAATAAGCTTTATTACGAAGGAAAAGTCTTTGGAAGTGAAAAAGAGATTATTTACATAGGCTACAATCTGGATAAACTGAAAAAGTACAATCCTAAGTATATAGAGCTATCCAGATACGATTTAATAAACAACAATTGGGAAGATAGTTATAACTTCTTTGATAAGGATACAGTTGTTATATACTGTGCTACAACTTTTAAAGGTAAAAACAGTTATATAATGGGTAAAAAATTAGGTAAGTTAAGAAGAAAAAGTAAAGTTTTAATAACATCTCTAGGTAGAAATCTTATAGGACAAAACAGATATATTAAAAATTTAACAGATTTAAGGAAGATTATATCTCTAATACTAAAAGGTCAGATAAAAAATCTAATTATCTTTGGGGAGGATATTTTAGAACATTTTGAGAAAGATTATCTAAAAAGTGTCTTTATCAATCTTAAAAAGATTATAAATATTACCCCTTTCAACGATGGATTGGTAAAGGACAGTTATATTGCCATAGGGTCATCTTTATGGATGGAAGAAAAAGGAACTGTGGACAGTTGGAGGGGAACAGTCTGTATCACACCAAGTATAAAAAACAGTATAACTGAGGAGTTTATAGTATCAAAAATAAACGAGTATATAGACACAAAAGATAAAGTAAGGATAGATTTAGACAATTTGGAAATTAAAGACGAAGGATACATCTACTCAAATATAAGATTGGAAGACTTTAGTTATTTCTCTAAAAAGTCAGAAAATATAAGAAAACTTTTAGAGAAAAAGACGGTTAATGTTGATAGTTAACCATTTCTGACTGTTCCATCTTCATCATACTGTTATTGTGATGATGGTGATGGTGAAAACTAACTATACCGAAGGCTTTTAGTATTATTAAAACTCCAAAAATTATAACTATAAAACCTGCTATAGAGTTTAACATCTTTCTTTTTGCACCTGTTAGTATGTTTATCAACTTGCTGGCAAATAGCATTGCAGGAACAGTTCCTATTCCAAAGGCAAACATAACTAAAGCACCAAGTATAGGGCTTTGTGTGTCAACAGCTTTAAATAGGAATGCATACACTAGAGGACAAGGTAAAAATCCGTTAAACATACCTAAAAGGAAAGGATTTTTTCTAAAGTTAGACAGTAAATCTGCTATTGTTGTAAATATATAGTCCAACCCGATAATTCCTTTTTCTTTAACTGTTCCAAGTATCTGTAAACCTAAAAGTATCATCATAACTCCAAGGAACAGATATATAACCTTCTGGAATAGAACGAAAGATATAAGTTTAAAAAAACTTCCTATATATCCTGCTACAAAGCCTAAAAATGTGTAAGTAAAAACCCTTCCTGCAGAATATAAAATATTTCCTACCAGCCAACTTCTATGTTGAATTAAAGAGGGTATAGCACCACACATTCCTATACAGTGGTAAGAGCCTAAAAAACCTGCAACTGTTATTAATGCTAATTGTAAAATCATTTAATCACCTTGTTAATTTTTTGTTAATTTAATGTTAAATTTAAAATATACTTTTTTCAAATTTTATGAAGACTTTTCCTTTAGAGTATAACAATTTTTTAAGATTTAGTTTTTTTATCTTTAGAAGATTTAAACATTATTAAAAGGTCTGCTATAAGCTCTAGAATAAAGGCTAAAAAATCTATCATCCTTTAGAATGTCTAATAAATTTTTGAT
>CAZEUK010000179.1:0-3001 GCA_964514535.1 uncultured Aquificales bacterium | reverse complement strand
AAAAAGAAGAAAAAATTTAAGATAAATTAAAAATTACCATTTTTATTTCTGTGTAATCCTCTATAGCAAATCTTGGACCTTCCCTCCCTATACCACTACCTTTTACTCCACCGTACGGCATATGGTCTGCTCTAAATGTAGGTATATCGTTTATTATTACTCCACCAACTTCAGCATTTTCTATAAATTTCCAAGCATTTTTTATATTATTTGTGAAAACTCCAACTTGTAAACCGTAGTTAGATTTGTTAACTAACTCTAAAGCTTCATCCATATCTTTAAATCTTTTCACAGTAATAACAGGTGCAAATGCTTCCTCATAAAATAGTTTTGCGTCTTCAGGAATATCTGAAACAACTGTCGGTTGGAAAACTGTTTTGTCTTCAGCACAACTAACACCACCTTTAACAACTTTAGCTCCCTTTTTGACAGCCTCATCTATCCAAGACTGTATTCTATTAACTTCATCAACTGCTATAATTGGTCCAACATCCGTATCTTCTTTCATAGGGTCTCCAAACTTTAGTTTGGCTACTTCCTCTTTTAACATCTCTTCAAACTTGTCTGCAACTTCCTGATGAACTAAAACTCTCTGAACTGATATGCAAACCTGACCTGCAACTGCAAAACCTCCCTGAACAGTTTTTTTAACTGCAACTTCCAAGTCTGCGTCTTTATCAACAACTACAGCAGAGTTTGACCCTAATTCCATAACCAATTTTTTTAATCCTGCTTGTTTTGCTATTATCTCACCTACCTTTAAGCTACCTGTAAATGAAACAACCCTAACATCAGGATGTGTTGTCAT
This sequence comes from uncultured Aquificales bacterium, assembly GCA_964514535.1. Taxonomy (GTDB): domain Bacteria; phylum Aquificota; class Aquificia; order Aquificales; family Hydrogenothermaceae; genus QNZC01. The sequence continues at coordinate 2,193 of CAZEUK010000179.1, read as the reverse complement.
AGCCTTCCCAACTTCAGCATATCCATGTATTACAGAAACAGCCTCTTCAGGAACTCCAGCTTCTAGGAATAACTCACATAAAATTGTTGGAGATAATGGTGTCCTTTCACTAGGTTTTAGAATAAATGGACAACCTGCCGCTATTGAAGGAGCTATTTTGTGAGCTGTTAGATTTACAGGGAAATTGAAAGGAGTTATAGCTACAACTATACCGGCAGGAACTCTATAGTAAAAACCTTTTTTTCCTTTTCCATTTGGAACAGCATCTATCTGTATATACTCCCCATCTATCCTTTTAGCTTCCTCGGCGGATATGGTTATAGTCTGTATAGCCCTATCAACTTCTGTTCTAGCTTCTCTTATTGTTTTTCCTACTTCTAAGACTATTGTTTTTGCTACTTCCTCTTTTCTTTTTTCCAACAGTTCAGCAACTTTAATTAAAATTTTATACTTCTCATATGCGGTAAGACTTTTCAGCTTCTCCAAGCCTATCTTAGCCTTTTCTATTGCCTTATTAACATCCTCAGGAGTGCCTTCTGTAGCCTCCCCTATCTTTTCCTGAGTATAAGGATATATAACATCTATAACCTTATCCCTATAAATCTTCTCTCCACCAACTATAATGGGCTTTTTTATCAACTCCATTTTACCCCCCTTCTTACTTTATTTTTATATCAAACAGATTAAGTATTGTATCTACCGCATCCTCACTACTTCCCATAAATGCCATCATTAAAGTAGAAAATGATGTATTCGCCCCCGATTTTTTGGTTATCTCTATTATGACAGTTTTATCTTTACCTTCCACTAAAGCTTTAAATTTTTCTAATAATTTTCTCCCTAACTCTGTTTTAGTTTTTTTTAACCCTTCATCTATATTCTCAATAACCATTTTTTTATACTCTTCAACAGATAAACCTTGTTCTTTTGCTATTTGCTCTAATATATACTGTGTATATCCTTTGTCTTGATATTTAATATATATCTTATCTATAGTTATTCCTAAAAAGAATGGCATATATTTATTAACATCTATATTTTTTTTATCCTCATTATTAATTAACTCTTTAATTAACTCCTTAGACACATTACCAAAAGAAAAATCCAGCTCTAAAGCAAATTTTTTGTAAGCATCTGAATAAAATTTAATATCTAATTTTGATTTATCTTTGTCATATGCAAATTGATATAAAGCATCTCCTTCTAGTGTCTCATTTTTATCCTTTATCTTTACTCCCTTAAGATATAAACTTGCCGACACTATAGTTTGTAGTTCTTTATCTTCCTTTACATTAGAAATAACCAGCTCTTTAATAAACAATGATGTATCTTTAAAATCTTCTTTAACTATTTCTTTCTTAAAATTTATATTTTTAATAGTCACAGACTGGGTAAAAGGATTACAATCAACATCTTCATAGGTAGCAATCTCCTTTAAACCATCAAACATATCTTTATACTCTGTTAAAATTTTTTGTTTACAAACAGATTTAAGGGCAAAATAACCGCCAATTAGGAGAACTAAAACAGAGATAATTGAGATAGAAGTAATAATAATTTTCTTTTGGTTTAAATTTTTAATAACTTTTTCCGTATCCATATTCAAAACTCCTAAAATTTGTTTTAATTAAATATAAATATTTTTAAGTTTCAAAACAAATAGATTAGTTATTTTTTTATGTCATTTCTTCAGATTTTTTATATTTAATCCTGTTATTTATATAGACAATAAAATTATGAATATATAATAGTATGGATATATATGGCCAACACTTTACATTACGATTAACTCTATATATTAAATTTCTGTAATATCTCGTTAATAGGTTCTATACAAGGATTATGTTCTTCCATTTTGCTTTCTAATATTTCTTTTATTTCTTTTTCTAAAATATTTTCTTTCTGAGATTTACCATAAATAGTAAGAAATACAATTTTTTTCTTCTCTGTATTTATTCCTAATATAAATCTATACCCTCCTCTTTTACCCTTTGTACCACATAAATCTTTTATTCTTATTTTATAACATTTATAACCTTCTACTAAATAGTCTGGATTAGGTAAATGGATATTAAACTGCTTTAAAATTACGTTAGCTTTTATGAATTTTTCAACTTCTATTAAAACTATAAGAAAATAAATAGTTTTATTTAGTTTACATTTTTGCGATATTTTCTTTATCTCCTTTATATA
>CAZEUK010000178.1:0-3072 GCA_964514535.1 uncultured Aquificales bacterium | reverse complement strand
TACAATTAAAGAAGAGGTAGCAAAAAGATTTATAAATGAAAATTTTCAAAAAATAGTTGAAGAAAATAATATAACTCCCGTATCACCGGAAATATCATTTGGAGATATAGAGCTTAATGGAAATAAACTAAAGTTAAAACTAAGTTTTGAAGTTGCACCTGAATTTGAGCTTAAGGATTATAAAGGAATAGAGGTTGAAATTGTAAAGAAAGAAGTTGAAGACAAGGATATAGAAGAAGCTATAAATAAACTTTTAAATCAGTATGCTAAGTATGAGCCTGCAGACAAGCCAATTGAAAATGGAGATAAGATAAAAATACATTACAAAATAACTACAGATAAAGGGGAAAGTGAGGAAGATACTTTTGAAGTTATAGTAGGCGAAAATCAATTAAGACAGGAGATAGAAAAGGAAATATTAGGTAAAAAGAAAGGTGATGAGGTAGAGGTTAAAGATGTATCTCTGTACAACGAAAAGGGAGAAGAGTTTGGAAAAGCTACAGTTAATGTAAAAATTGAGGAAGTTTATAAAAAAGTTTTACCTGAGTTCAACGATGAATTTGTTAAAGAGATAGGATTAGCTGAAAATGTGGAAGAGGCTAAAAAGAAAATTGTTGATAGTTTAAAACAGTCCATAGAAAATGCTAAAAAAGCAGAGATAGAAAACAAGATTACGGAAAAGCTATTAAACGAAAACGATTTTGAATTACCACAATCTTTAGTAAAGGCAGAGTTGAATTATTTAATACAGGAGTATGCTAAGCAGTTGGAAAATATGGGATTAAAGCCAAGTGAAGATATGTTAATGGGCGTTGTTCCATCTTTAGAGGAACAGGCTAAGAAAAATGTAAAACTGATGTTTATAGTTAACAAAATTGCTGAATTAGAGAATATAAAGGTTGAAGATGAAGAGATTAATAAAGAAATAGAGGAAATGGCTAAAGTTTACAATACTACTCCTGAACAGTTAAAAGAGTATTTGGAAAAGGAAGGATTAATTAACAATATTATTTACGGTATTTTGAAAAGAAAAGTTTTTGATTTTCTAAGGGAAAATGCAAATATTAAAGAGATTGAGGAAAAGGAAGAAGTTAAAGAAGAAGCAAAACAGGAAGTAAAAGAGGAAGCTAAGCAGGAAGAGAAAAAAGAGGAAAAAACTACCAAAAAAAGAGGTAGAAGAAAGAAGAAGGAAGATAAAGAGAAAGAGAGTGAAACAGAAGGTAAAAAGAAGGGTAGAAAGAGTAAGAAAAAAGAAGAAGAAAAGTAATTAAGCCATGGAACATATTGGTAAGCTCTTTCTTTTTATTGGTTTGTTTTTAGTTTTAATAGGCTTTTTGCTTATGATGTTTGATAAATTGCCATTTAATATAGGAAGATTACCGGGGGATATTTATATAAAAAAGGATAACTTTGTTTTCTATTTCCCAATAACAACCTCAATACTTTTAAGTATTTTCTTTTCCTTTATTCTTTTCATTATTTCTAAAATATCAAAATAAATATTAAAAATTTTTATACTTAATCGTTAATCTTTATCATATATGTTATAATGATATTCTAATAATATTCTTATTAAAATAACCTTCAAGAGGAAAGGAAAATGAAAAAGTTATCGTTAGGTCTGTCAGTTTTACTTTTAACTGGAGGGTTAGTATTTGCTAGAGATATTACTCTACAGGAAGCGATAGATACTGCATTAAATAACAGTTATGAACTTAACGCATCTAAAAAACTTTTAAAGGCAAAGGCTTACGAGTATGAAGCAACGAAAGGTATGAGATACCCAACTATTAAATTTAGTGAGATGTTTATGAGAACTAACACTCCCGGCTGGGCGATGATGAATACTTTAAATCAGGAAAGGTTATCTATAATTAACTCATCTAGATTTGTTGATATGACCGCATTTAATGGTTTATTTCCAATGAATTTTAATAAACCTGACTTTCCTGAAGTTAACAACTGGCAAACAAAAATAGAATTACAACTGCCTATATTTACAGGTTTTAAGATTGAAACAGGCATTGAGATGAGAAAAAAGGATTATGAAGCTACAAAGAAAGATGTAAAAAGAACTGAACAAAAAGTTATTTATGATGTATCTAAGGCCTACTATGGAGCTTTACTTGCTAAAAGGGCTATACAGTTAGCAGAAAAGGCTGTAAGAAGTGCAGAGAAACATTATAAAACTGCTGAGAATATGTATAAACTTGGATTGGCTATAAAGGCAGACGTTTTAAGAGCTAAAGTTTATCTTGAAAATGCAAAATCAAAGTTAGAAGAGGCTAAAAATCAGTATCAGATAGCTAAAAAAGGTTTACTTCTAGCTATGGGTGTTAATGATGTAAAACCTGAAGATATAGACGTGGTAGGTGAGTTAACGTTTGAAGATACTGATAAATCGGTAGAGTTTTGGCAAAACTTTGCAATTGAACACAGACCTGACTTAAAAGCTGTAGAAACAAGGGTAAAGATTGCTAAAAAGATGGGAGATTTTTATAAAGCCGATTTCTTCCCAATGATTGGAGCATTTGCAAATTATGAAATGGATGATAATAAAAATCCTTTTGGAACAGACGGTAAATGGTGGACTGTTGGAGTGGCATTAAACTGGAAGTTATTTGATGGTTTGCAAACTTTAAACAAATATAGGTCTGCTAAAGAGCAGTACAGACAGTACAAGGAAAAAGAAAAAGGATTTAAAGAATTTATTAAATTCAAAGTTTATCAAGCTTATAAAAATCTGCAAACTGCAAAAGCTAAATTGGAAACTGCAAAGAAAAACTCAAAATGGGCTGAAGAGGTTTTAAAAATAACTGAAAAAAGATATAAAACACAGACTGCAACGATGATTGATTTACTTGATACACAAACTCTATACGATAAAACTTTATTTGATTTGGCTAAAGCAACATACGACGCAAAAATATCCCTTTTAGAGCTTAAATATCAAGCAGGAGCTTTGACAGTTAACAATTTAGAAATAAATAAAACAGGAGGAGCTAAATAATGGTTATAATCAAAAATCCAGTCTTAAAGTTTACAGTGTTTTTCATATTTCCAATTATAGTC
>CAZEUK010000177.1:0-3098 GCA_964514535.1 uncultured Aquificales bacterium | reverse complement strand
GAATTAATAACTTTAAAAAGGCTAAGGTTTTCTTTTGATTTTCAACACTCATCTTCAAACTTCCTGTACATATATTTTGCAAATATTATAAAGCTTTTCTTCAATTATTAGTTATGTTTAGTTTTTCATTCCGAAAATCTCTCAGCTGTAATCAGAAAAAGGAAATAGAATTTAGAGATTTACAAAGCGATGATTAATATACCATTTTCTTTGCTTAAACTAGACCAAATTATAGCGAACTTCATATCAATCATTTACTAGTTGTTTTATAAATTTTATTGTTTTATAACTAAATAAGATGAAATTTTATTAATAGCTTCGTGGAGGGAATAGTAAATGGATATAGAAAAAATAGTTAATCAATTAGTTCCGATAGTTGTTGAACAGACACCTAGAGGAGAAAGGGCTTATGATATATACTCAAGACTTTTAAAGGATAGAATTATACTTCTCGGCTTTCCAATAGATGACCATATAGCAAACTTAATAGTTGCCCAACTGTTGTTTTTAGAAGCTGAAGACCCAGAAAAAGATATTTATATGTATATAAACTCCCCCGGTGGAGTTGTTACAGCAGGATTGGCTATATATGACACAATGAATTATATAAAACCTGATGTTGTAACAATATGCATGGGACAGGCTGCGTCTATGGGAGCTTTTCTCCTATCGGCTGGGGCAAAGGGAAAAAGGTATGCATTACCTAGTTCAAGAATAATGATACACCAGCCCTTAGGTGGTTTTCAGGGACAAGCTACAGATATAGAGATACACGCTAAAGAGATATTAAGATTGAAAAGATATTTAAATGAAAAATTGGCAGAGCATACAGGACAGCCTATAGAAAAGATTGAACAAGATACAGAAAGGGATTACTTTATGTCAGCTGAAGAAGCTGTAGAATATGGTCTTATAGATAAAGTAATTAAAGCAAGGGAATAAAAGAGGTATAAAAGGTGAGTAGTCATAAATGTTTTTTATGTGGTATAGAAGAAAGTAAAGCAAACTTAATGTTAGAACTTCCAAATAATTTGTATGTATGTGATAAATGTGTTAACGACTGCTATAAAATAGTTAAAACTGAGCTTGAAGAAAAGTTTAGAGAAGGAAAGGATTTAAAGGAATTACCTAAACCTATAGAAATAAAAAAGATTTTAGATGAGTATGTAATAGGACAGGATAAAGCTAAAAAACTACTGTCTGTTGCAGTTTACAATCACTACAAAAGAATTTTAGCTAAAGAAAAAGGTCTTAATTTTGATGAAGATGTTGAAATAGAAAAAAGTAATATCCTACTAATAGGACCTACAGGTTCAGGAAAAACTCTTTTAGCTAGGACTTTAGCAAAGATTTTAGACGTTCCATTTGCTATAGCTGATGCAACAAACATAACTGAGGCAGGTTATGTTGGTGAAGATGTTGAAAGTATTTTAGTTAGACTAGTTCAAGCGGCAGATTACGATATAGAGAAGGCTGAGAAAGGTATAGTTTACATAGATGAGATAGATAAAATAGCAAAGAAGAGCGGAGAAAATCCTTCTATAACCAGAGATGTATCAGGTGAAGGTGTTCAACAGGCATTACTAAAGATTTTAGAGGGAACTATAGCCAACATACCACCACAAGGCGGAAGAAAACATCCACATCAAGAATTTATACAGTTAGATACATCAAACATTCTTTTTATACTAGGTGGTGCTTTTGTTGGTCTGGAAGATATAATAAGACAACGTTTAGGTAAAAAATCTATTGGTTTTGAGGCGGAAATAAAAACTAAAGAAGAGGAAAAAGATTTATTATCAAAGGTTCAAGTTGAGGATTTAATAAAGTATGGTTTAATACCTGAATTTGTAGGGAGAATACCTGTTATAGCAACATTAGAAGAATTAGACGAGGAAGCATTAGTCAGAGTGTTAACTGAACCTAAAAATGCATTGATAAAGCAGTATAAAAAATTGTTAGCTATGGATGGAGTAGATTTAGAGTTTACTCAAGAGGCATTAAAAGAAATAGCTAAAGAGGCTATAAAGAGGAAGACAGGGGCAAGAGGTTTAAGGGCAATAGTTGAAGAAATAATGACAGATATAATGTATAAAATACCTTCTATGAAAGGTGTTAAGAAAGTTATAATTGATAGAGATGTTGTTCTAAAAAAGAAAGAGCCAACCATAATAACTGAAGAAAAAGAGAAAAATGCAGTTAGTTAAAAAATCAAAATTTATTAAAAGTGCTGTCAATAGGGGGGATTTTCCGCCCCCAATATATCCAGAAGTTGCAGTTGTAGGTCGTTCAAATGTTGGTAAGTCTTCTATAATTAATGCTATTTTAGGTAGAAATATAGCTAAGGTTTCATCTTCACCGGGAAAAACAAGACTTATAAACTTTTTTCTAGTAAATGATAATTTTTATTTTGTAGATTTACCGGGTTATGGATTTGCTAAGGTTTCTAAAAGGGAAAAGGATAAGTGGAAAAGAATGATAGAGAACTATTTCCGAACTAGAGAAAATTTAAAATTCGTTATTCTTTTAGTTGATAGTAGGCATAAACCTACACAGTTAGATGTTATGATGAAGGAATGGTTAGAAGCTTTAAATATTCCTTTTATAGTTGTTGGAACAAAAGTTGACAAATTAAATCAAAGCGAAAAGGCTAAGGCAAAAAAGGTAATTATAGAGACTTTAAATTTAAGTAAGGATATACCTATATTTTTAACATCTTCCAAGGAAAAAACAGGAATACAGGAATTAACAAAATTTATTATTGATAATCTAATGGATTAAATAACATTAATTCTGAAATTAATTCTAATCAGTCCATTCTAATTGTCTTAAACAAGATTAGGTTCTTTCTATCTCATTACACCTAGACAATACGAATTAACAAAAATTTTTAATGGAAATATCTTTGCTGTTTTTCTATCCCACAATGTTCAGACGAAACCTTTCATTTCTTTTAAACCTTTTAATTGAATATGCAAAAGAAGAAGAAAAGCTTTTAAAACAAATTCAAGAAGATGATTAATATAGGTAAAACTGAGAAGGTACTCTATCTTTATTAACAGATTTTTTAAATTTTTCTTTCCTTTTTATTTCTTTTT
>CAZEUK010000176.1:0-3099 GCA_964514535.1 uncultured Aquificales bacterium | reverse complement strand
TGTTGTAAAACCTGTAATGAGCTCATCTGGAAAGGGACAGAGTATAGTTAAGAATAAAGATGATATAGAAAAGGCTTGGTATTATGCACAGGAAAATGCGAGAGGTAAAGGTGGAGAAGTTATTATTGAAGAATTTATTAATTTTGATTATGAAATAACATTACTAACAGTTAGAACGAAAAATCAAGGAACTTTATACTGTGAACCTATAGGACATATACAGGTTGACGGAGATTACTGGGAAAGCTGGCAACCACATCCAATGTCTGAAAAAGCTCTAAAGAAAGCAAAAGATATTGCCAAAAAGATAACTGATGCTTTAGGAGGATATGGAATATTCGGTTGTGAGTTATTCGTTAAAGGGGATGAAGTTTGGTTTAATGAGATTTCACCTAGACCACATGATACAGGTATGACAACGATGATAACCCAAGAAATGTCAGAATTTGAAATACATCTAAGGGCGATATTAGGTTTACCAGTATCAACTAAAATGATTGTCCCTGCAGGAGCGTCTTACTGTTTCCATAGTAAAGATTACGGCCAAGCCCCAAGATACGAAGGACTGGAAGAAGCATTATCAATACCTAACACAAAGATTAGAATTTTTGGAAAGCCTTCAACAAGACCAAAAAGAAGGATGGGTGTAGCTTTAGCCTATGACGATACTGTTGAGAAGGCAAGGGAAAAAGCAAAATTAGCTGCATCTAAAATGAAAGTATTAATTTAATTTTTACTTTTTATAAACTTTTCTTTTAAATAAATCTTTTGGAGAAGAAATTCTATCTATAAACAGTTTACCGTCCAAATGGTCTAACTCGTGTTGTATTACAACCGCTTCAAAACCTTCCGTATCAAACTGTATAAACTTACCATCCATATCTTGAGCTTCCACCTTTATCCAGTAATGCCTTTTAACATTACCGGTGTAATCAGGTACACTTAAACAACCTTCCCTAATTATAATCTCCCCGTCATAAGCAACAATTTTAGGATTTACCAAAACTAATAAACCATGGTTTTTCTTATTGTATTTATGTTTATAACTTGAAGCATCCACAATTATAGTTCTAATATGCTTATTAACCTGTGGAGCAGCTATACCAACACCTGCAGGAGAGTTATACATAGTGTAGATTAAATTGTCCACAAATTCTTTAAAATCTTTATCAAATCTTTCCACATCTTTAGAGACAATCTTTAATCTTTTATCAGGATACTTTAATATATCTAACTTCTTCATAACTCTAACGCCTCAACCTTTTCGCAGGAAATATCAACATCAATATCTTCCTGCAACTTTTTTATCTCATTTTTAAACTCATCATAATTTACATTATTAGGTATCTCTATATCTGTGATTAAAACATACAAATCATTAACCTTTTCAGTTGTCATATCAACTATATTAATACCGTTTTTAGCAAATAAATCAGCAATTTTATAAACTATTCCCGGTTTGTCTCCTCCGTAAACTACCACCCTATACAATCTATCATTTTTATCATTATCCTCTCTATAATCCACTTCCTTAACATATATATTAAGTTTTAGATTTTTCTTTAAATCAGAAAAAAGATTTTCAACATCTTCAGAGACCAAATCCTTTTCAGTTTGAACAACTAACATTATAGTAAACTCATCTGCAAGCCTAGACATTGTAGAATTTTCCAAATTAAAACCATTCTCATATAGAACCTTACTTACTTCCGCCACAATCCCCGGTCTATCTTTACCAAACGCATTGATAAGAAAATACTTACCCAATTTATACTCCCTAAAGACTGAAATTTTTAATAAAAGATTATAAACCTTGTTAAAGTCTATATAGCAATTAATTTAATACCAATTTGGAAATAAAATTCAGTTAATCTGCTCTAGGCTAAAATAAAGAATTTTAATTAAAGTAATACTTAAATAGAGCCAATAAGTTATAAAATCATGCTAGCTTAAACTTATGCTTTAACAATTTCTAAACTTACGTAATTTATAAATTTAAATAATGAAATTATAATTTCATTTTGAAATAAAGATTGTTGATTGATTATTCTTAATAAGGTGTATAATAAAAAAAATAGTTTAGGAGGCGTGTAAAAATGAAAAAAGCATTAATCCCATTAGGAATATTAACAGTATCAACACTTTTTTTTTACTCTTCTTTCGCAGGAATGAGGCACTGGGAACATAAAGGAAAAGGTTTTCACAGAATTGAGATAAATGAAGGAAAACAGTTCAATATTTCAAAGGAAGATATAGACACAACGGACTACTATAAACCATCGTTATATGCAAACTGGTATATACAGTTAGATGGAGATTTAAGAACAGATATACCAGCAGATATTTACGATGTGGATTTATTTGACACTCCAAAGGAAACAATTGAAGAGTTAAAACAGAGCGGAAAAAAGGTTATATGCTATTTTAATGCAGGTGCATATGAGGACTGGCGAGAAGACGCATATAAATTTGACCCTGAAGATATAGGAAAACCTATGGAAGGCTGGGAAGGAGAGTATTGGTTAAATATAAAAAGCGAAAAAGTTAGGCAAATAATGGTAGAAAGAATGGAATTGGCAAAATCTAAAGGATGCGATGGTGTAGACCCAGACAACGTAAACGGCTATCAACAAGATACCGGCTTTGACCTAACCTATCAAGACCAACTAGACTATAACATATTTTTATCAAGAGAAGCACATAAGTTAGGCTTATCAATAGGCTTGAAAAACGATTTAGAACAGATAAACGACCTAGTAAATTACTTTGACTTTGCAGTAAACGAAGAATGCCACCAATACGACGAATGTGATATGTTATCTCCATTCATACAAAACGGAAAACCAGTCTTTAACATAGAATACGACGAAAAATACTTAAACGACGAAACAGAATTCCTAAACCTCTGCCAAGACGCCCACAGAAGAGGCTTTAAAACGGTTGTAATGCCATTAGATTTAGACGGCTCATTTGTAAAAAGTTGTGATTATGGCGAGTGGTAAGAGAATTGGGTATTAAGTTAATAAGTAGATAACAGATTCCATCGGACAAAAACTAAAGCTAAAGCTCTATATAAAGCCCTAAAAGATTTAGCATAAG
>CAZEUK010000175.1:0-3178 GCA_964514535.1 uncultured Aquificales bacterium | reverse complement strand
ATAAGTAAATAAAAATTATTATAGATAGATTAATTAGATTTTCACATCTTTCAATTTCTACCTCTAAAATATTGGAATTAATTCAATTAATGTCTAAAGAAAAAAGAGAAGACCGACTTGTTTTTTTAGTTTCACTCTTAATCTCCATCTATTAGAAGCTGTGCCTATTTTCTTAATATGTTATGTATATTTGACTATATGAGTTTTGATATTATTTTAAATTAAATCCATATTCTATTGTTAATAAAAAAGTTATTCAAAAATTATTCTTTATATACAAAACTAAAAATTTTATCAACCGTTTTAAATCTTTATTGTTGATTTTTAGATTACCTAAAGCAGAAAATTTTATCTTTTTGAACTTTTCCAAAAGGATAATATCATCATACGTAAGATAAAATCTTGTATGTTTATCTTTGCATTTTTTACAAACTGGAGATAGGTTTAAACTATCTATTCCATAATAATTATACCTATTTAGCTGTGAACCACATCCTGAACAGTATAAGAAATCAGGCAGTAAACCATTTAAGTTTATAAATTTAACTAAAAAGTTTAATTTATCTATTTCTGGATTTTTAGTTAATATTAGGTAGTAAAGGCTTTTCTTTAAGAGTATAAAAAGTCTATCATCTGGAAAAGTTATATAATTGAGGAACAATTTTATAAAAAAGTAGGATGTGTAAAACTTTTTTCTATCCTGTGTAAAGAAAATCCCAATATTTTTATTTTTATCTATTTCCTCTATATAAACTTTATCCCTTCTTTTAAAAAAAATTCCTCTATTCCAACTGAAAGGCTCAGATATATAGGAGAAGGGATACTTTAAAATTTGTCCTTTTGGAATGTATATATTTTCCTTTCCTAATTTTTTAAAATAGACTGTTAAAGAAAGGTCAAAATCTGGTATTAGATTTTTCTTTAAAACTATAAATTCATCTTTTATTAACGTTTCCACTAAACTAACCTTGATGGGTGTATATTTTTTCTATTGATACAACTTTAACTCTTTTATCATCAACCTCTTCAACTGTAAATCTTAATTCCTCTATCTCAATACTTTCATTTTTTCTAGGCATTCTACCTAATGTATATATTATTAATCCTGCAACTGTTTGATATATACCTTTAGGAAGTTTAACTCCCATTAATGTTTCTACCTCTCTTATATCAATTCTACCGTCAACTTTAATTTTATCTTTCGTAAATTTTTTTATAATCATCTCTTTTTCTTTCTCCTTTTTAAATTCATCCCTTATATCCCCTACTATCTCCTCTAAAACATCCTCTAAAGTGGTTATTCCCATAGTAGCCCCCCTCTCATCGACAACTACTACCATATGGTCTCTATGTTTTTTAAAACCTTTTAGAACGTTAGGTAAACTTGCGAATTCAGGAACAAATCTTATCTTTTTTGCATACTTGCTGATAGGGTCTTCAGGATTGGCATTTTTTAAATCAAATGCTCTAATCACTTTTTCTATTGCGTCAATTCTTTTGTTATAGATAGGTATACGGGAAAATCCTGTATCCTTTAGAATAGGTATAACATCTTTTACCTTTGCCGAAATGTCCACTGCAACAACATCAGACAGGGGAACAACTATCTCACTTAATCTCCTTTGATTAAAAAGAAGGACGTTAACTATTATTTTCTTTTCTAAATCTTCTATTTCCCCACCTTCAGTTATAAGAATATCTATAAGCTCGTCCCTTGATAAAACTTTTTCTTCCTTTCCTTTAATCCTGAATATGAAAAAAACTATTTTAGTTATTAATTTTGCTAAAGCTGTAAGAGGAAAAAATAATTTTCTAAAGAAATCTAAGATAGGAATTATAAAGTATATGATTTTATCTGCGTAATGTTGAAATACACTTTTAGGAAGTATCTCCCCAAACAGTAAAGTTATAACTATAATACTCTCTGCTAAAAGTTCCTCTTTTGATTTTAAAATAAGTATGTATTCTCCCAACTGATGTAATAAAGACACAAATATAGATGTTATACTTACTATACTTAAAGTTGTTCCTATTAATGTTGTTGCTATGTACTCGTCAAAATGTTTTTCTAACGCCTCATAAACCTTTTTAGCTCTCTTATCTCCCTCTTTAGCCAAATATTTTAATTTAGTTCTGTTTACAGAAAATAAAGCCAACTCTGAACCTGAGAAAAAGGCTTCTAAAATAAGGAAAAATATTATTGCTATTATATAACTAATCATTATTTACCTCTTCAGAGTTATCCTCCCTCTCTATAATCACCTCAATAATTCTGTTATTTTCCACCTTTTTTATTTTAAATTTGAAATTTTTATACTCTATCACTTCATTTTCTTCAGGTAATCTTTGTAATAGATACAGAATAAAACCTGCCACAGTGTCAAAGTCGTAATCTTCAGGTAGTTTAATATTTAACTTTTCCTGTAAAACTTCAACATCTAATTTTCCTGATACTTCCCATAAGTTATTATCAATCTTTTTAATATTGATGTTATCTTGGTCATTTTCCTCAGGTAATTCACCAACTATATACTCTAATATGTCCTGTAAAGTAATCAGTCCAACAACTGTTCCGTGTTCATCTATTACTATAGCAATATGTATTCTCTCCCTTTCAAATCTTTTTAATAACTCTAAAAGGTTCGTAAATTCAGGTATAAAAATAGCCTCTTTTAAAAACTTCTCTATTTTTTCATTTTTATTTTCCAACTTTGCCAATATAATGTCCTTCACATAAAGGATACCAACTATATTGTCCAAATTTTCTTTATAAACGGGTATTCTGCTAAATTCTACATCTTTAATCCTTTCCAAAGCCTCAAGCACTGTAATATTTACAGGTAAGGCAAATATATCCCTTCTAGGTGTCATTATTTCAGTTGCCTGTGTTTGATGTAATTGGGAAGTTGCCTCTATAAATTCTTTTTCTTCTTCAGTAAAAATATTTTTATCAACTCCAACGTTTATGATAGATATAATATCCTCAACAGACAATTTTTGACTTTCAACAGGAAGCTCTAAACCTAATTTTTTTAATATATATTCTGAAAATTTCATAAACACAAATCTGAAAGGTGTTATCGCCAGATAAAAAATATAAAAAGGTTTAGCAACAAAAAATGCATATCTTTCAGGATAATAACTTCCTACCGTTTTAGGTGTAATCTCTCCAAAGGTT
>CAZEUK010000174.1:0-3182 GCA_964514535.1 uncultured Aquificales bacterium | reverse complement strand
AGCTACCCAACTTTTGTTAGTATTATTTTCTCCAATAAAAATAGTTAAAGGTTTTATGTCTAGATTTATATCTTTTACAATACCTAAGTTTTTTACACTTAAATTTATCAAAATTATGCCTTACCTATCCTTGATTTGAATAGATTTTACTAACCACCAATTCTTTTTTCAAGCACTGCTATACTCTCTATATGGTAAGTCTGTGGGAACATATCTATAAGCTTTAAAGATTTAATCTGATATTTTTCCTTAAGTTTGGATAAATCTCTTGCTAAAGTTGATGGATTACAGGACACGTAGATAATTTTTTCTATACTTTCCTTGTTAATTAAATAGTTTAATAAATCTTCTGTTATTCCATTTCTAGGTGGGTCTAACACAACAAGGTCTGGATTAAAGTTATTCAATAATTCTATATCCTTACCTGCATCAGCTTTTATAAATTTTACATTCTTAAATCTATTTAATTTTTTATTATGATTACCATCTTCAACTGCAAATTTATTATTTTCAATCCCAATAACATTTTTAGACTTTAAACCGATGGGTAAAGTTAAAGTTCCAACACCACAGTATAGGTCTAACACTTCATTAAACTCTTTATCTATTTCCTCTAAAACTTCATTAATTAAATTTTTAATCTGAAAACGGTTTACCTGAAAGAAAGAGTTTATAGAAACTCTATAGTTTATATCTTTATCTCCAATCTTAACACTTTCATAAGCAAACTGTTTACCTATAGATATAAATCTTTTTAAAAATTCTCCTTTTTTCTCAAATATTCCTATACCTATAATATTTTTATTAACAAATGCCTTTAAATGTTTTAATCCTAATGGAAATCTTTTAAAACTAAATGGATAAATAAACTTAACTAACATCTCATCTAGATTTGTAGAATACAGATGTATCTCAATAGGTTTAACATCTAAGAACTGTAATAATTCCCTTAATCCCTTTAAACTTTCTCCCAAATCTTCCTTTAAAAGTAAACATTCATCTATATCAACAATAGTTTTACTTTCTTTCATATAAAAACCTAACTGTTTACCTCTAACTTTAAGTTGTGTTCTGTTCCTGTAATAGAAAGGCTTTTCAGAAGGAATTATCTTATCTACTTTATCAATTTCCAACTTTCCAATTCTATTTAACGTTTCTAACAGTATAGATTTCTTTATATCTAACTGTTTCTCGTAAGATATATGCTGATAATCGCAACCACCACAGTAAGTAAAATATTTACAAGGCGGATTAACTCTATACTCTGAAGGTTTTAAAATAGTCTGTAATCTACACTCATAAAAGCTTTTCTTTTCTTTAAATATATCCACATCTACCAGTTCACCGTCTATAACAAAAGGAACAAAACAGGTTTTTTCATTAATCCTTCCTAAACCTTTACCGCCATAAACTAACTTTTCAATTTTTACTTCCATTTTTCTTCTTTCTAAAATTATTAAAAACAGATTAATTATACAGATAATTAGATAACTTTTTCAGTTAAGCCTTTGAACCTTTTAAAAAGATTAAACGATAATTGATAAAACAGTTATTTTTCCAATTTTTAAATTTATTAACTATATATTTTTTCTCTCTAAAACTTTTATCTGATGTATTTATACTAACTCCCGTTTGATGTAGATGTTTAAGAAAGTCATAACCATTTTTAAAACTTTGATAATACTCAACAATTTTATAATCTTTTATACTTAAACCGTTTTCCTTTAAAGTATTAATTACTTCATATTCAGATAAAAAATTAAATTTGTTTTCATTCAATAAAAAATTAATAAACTTTAAACTATCCTCTATAGGTATTGCTAGCAAAAAATTTCCATTCTTATCTAGAATTCTGTTTATTTCTTTAAAAGATTTATTTAAATCTGTCCAATGTAATGAAAAACTAGATATTACAAAGTTAAAAGAATTATCTTTAAAAGGTAAATTTTCTATATCTCCCTGAATATTAATGCCAAACTCAACAGCTTTTAACATATCCCTAGACAAATCTATATTTATAACGGATATATTTTTATCCTTTAAAAAATCTGCTATATATCCTGTTCCACTTCCTAGGTCTATACCTATACCATGTATCAACTCCTTACCAAAATCTATTAAATCCTTTGCTGTTCTCCTCTGTATATACGCTTCTCTGTAGTAAGTTTTGGAAAAACGGGAGAAATATTTTTTTACTAAATCTTTTCTTACCATTTTAATACTTCTTTAAGAATATCAGGATTACTTAAAAAGGGTGCGTGATGGCTATCTACAGATATTAAACGAGAATTTTTTATTTTACCTTTGGCAAAAATTGAACCGTATGGATTTATTATTTTATCTTGTTTACCATATATCAAAACACATTCTTGTTTTATATTTTCTAAACTTTTTGTTAAATCTAAATCTATAAACTCCTTTAATATTTTTATTCCTCCATCTCTAATTGGTAAAGGTATATCCCTAAACTCATCATTTACGGCAGTTTTTCTAAATTGGTATATAGTTTCTTCAAAACTCCTTTTCAATTGAAACATAAAAGCTTTAACATTCTTTGGATTGTGTCCTAACTTTTCATCCTTAAACTTAGGGGAAAAACCTATTAGGATAATTTTTTTTAAATTTTTAGGCTCTCTTAAAGCAGTTAAAACAGTTAGAGACGCTCCTAAAGACCATCCTATCAAAACAACATCTTCTTTTTGATTATTTATGTATTCATATAAATCTAATGAAAAACTGTTTAGTATATCTTTATTAGTTTTATAATCCTTTCCATTATGGAACGGTAAGTCTAAAAAGATACTATTTTTTAATTGAAAAAAATCTTTCCATATATCTTTAGAAAAACTCCAACCATGTATGAACAGATATTTCATTAATTCGTTAACCTTATGTTATTCGTAGTTAACAATACATTATAAAAAAGATTAAAAGAAAAAGGAAAATTTTTAAGTTCTCTTATACTTATCTTGAAATCTTATAATATCGTCTTCTTCCAAGTACTCCCCTACCTGTATCTCAATAACCTCAAGATTTATTCTTCCCGGGTTTTCCAATCTGTGTTTCCAAGACTTTGGTACGTATATACTCTCATTCTCATGTACATAAACTTCTTTTTTCTCCCCAGTTTCCACATTCTCTAAATAAACTTTTGCAGTTCCTTTTACAACAACCCAATGTTC
>CAZEUK010000173.1:0-3192 GCA_964514535.1 uncultured Aquificales bacterium | reverse complement strand
TATATAGACTTCACTAAGCTTATTATTGAGTTCAATCTAAAGATACTTAAGAAGTATAGAAATTTAAATATAGGAATAAATCTATCCTATTCAGATTTCTTGAATACGGAAACTATTGATAGACTGTTAAAGCTTGATGATGAGTACGTAAAAAGAATTTATTTAGAAATTACCGACGCTGATACAATTAAGAATTACGAGCCTTTCAAAAGAAATATACGGGAGTTGAAGAAAAAAGGTTATCAATTAGTTTTAGATGATTTCGGCAAAGGCAATACAGATTTTGTACTGTTAACAGATTTAGAGGTTAGATACATTAAAATAGACGGCGATTTAGTTAGAAATATAACTAAGAAGGAAGAGTACTACAAAATATTGAAACATATAGCTGATTTCTCTAAAGATATAGGTAAAGAACCTGTTGCAGAGTATATAGAAAATGAAGAAATACTGAAAAAGGTTTTAGAAGTTGGAATTAAGTATGGTCAAGGATTTTACTTTGGAAGACCTATGCCAATAGAGAAGATATATAAAGATAAAGATTAAAAACTCTTTCCCTTCTATCTTATCTTTATACTAAACATAGGTAGTATTGTTGCCACTATAAAGAACCCGATTAAAACAGATATTACCAACAGGGTAATTGGTTCTAAATATTTTAAAAATAGATTTATAAGTTTCTCTATTTCCTTTCTGTAAATTTTTGATATAAGTTGGAACATATCTTCAAGTTGGGCTGTTTCTTCTCCAATTCTTATTAAAAGAATAGAGTTTTCAGGTAGAAGGGATTTTTTCTCCAATAAATCACTTAAAGATTTTCCCTTTCTAATATCTTCAACTAAACTTTCAAACTTAGATTTTATCTTAGAGTTTGATATAGTTTTATTTGCTATCAATAAAGCTTTGTCTAAAGTTAATCCACCTTTCAGTAAAACTGACATCGTATTACTCCACATAAAGTATATAGAGTATAGATGTATCTTTTTAAAGAAAGGTATTTTTAGCTTAAGACTATCTATTTTCTCATCTGTTATAAATTTCTTCTTTAGAAAAAAGGATAGGATTATAAAAATAGGTAATCCTTTTATAAATATGTTAAATCCATTGGATATGTATAAAACTATCTTCGTTGGCAGTGGTAATTCTGTGTTAAACTCTGAGTATATTTTTAATATCTTAGGTATAACTACATTTAAAACTATAACCATCGCTACAAATCCTATAACTATAACTATAACAGGATAAGTTAAAGAAGTTTTTATTTTAGATTTAAAATCTGCCTGCTGTTCCAAGAACTCTGATGCAGATAAAAATATTCTGTCTAAAGCTCCACTCTCTTCACCTGCTTTAACCATCTCAATTAAAAACTGTGGAAATATATTAGCCTTTTCTAACGCTTCCCCTAAAGATTTACCTTCCTGTAAGTATGTTTTTACAGACAGTAAGGCTTCCTGTAGCTGTTTATTTTCAGTCTGTTTAGATAGTATATTAAAAATATCAGTTATATAAACATTCCTTGACAGTAGTAATCCTATTTCATAGAACAGTAGAGCTAACTCTTCATCTGAAACCCTTTTACCGAATATATTTTTTTTCAGAAATGATTTTTTCTCTTCATCTTCAGATGATTTTACAATCTCTGTAGCTTCAATTAAAACTATACCTTTAGATAAAAGGTTTTTTCTTAGATGTATTAACGAGTTAGCCTCCTGTAAACCTTTAACTTCCTTTCCTGACTTGTCTATACCTATATATCTGTAATATTTCATCTTATACCTGAGCTACCTGTATTACTTCTTCTAAAGTTGTAATTCCGTTTAATACCTTTTCTATACCGTCCTGAATAAGAGTTTTCATTCCATTTTTTATTGCAGTATCTCTAATCTTTGAAGTTTCAGCATTTTTAGATATTAAAGCCCTTATATTCTCGTCAATTTCCATTATCTCGTATATACCTATACGTCCTTTGTAACCTGTGTTTAAACAACTTTCACAACCTTCGCCTTTATAAACGTTTATACTCTTCAGATAATCTTTGTAATCCTGTATATAGGCTCTTATAATCTTTTTATCTGCAGTACCGTTTAAAATATCTTTCAAGCTTTTTTCTAAATTATCAGTTATTTCAGATAAATTTTTAAAATAACTAAAATCTTTTTCCTTTAAGCTTTTCCTTGCTAAAAAATTTTTGTAATTGTTTATTATCTGGTCTATTTCTAAATCGCTAAGTTTATAGGATTTTTTACAGTTATTACATATTTTTCTTACTAAACGTTGTGCAACAACACCTTCAAGGGATGAAGCTATTAAAAACGGTTCTATACCCATATCAACCAGTCTAGCAACTGTAGATGGTGCGTCGTTCGTGTGTAATGTTGATAAGACCAAATGCCCTGTCATTGATGCGTGTATAGATATTTTAGCCGTTTCCAAATCTCTTATTTCCCCAACCATAATAATATCAGGGTCTTGTCTAAGGATACTTCTTAAACCGTTTGCAAATGTTAGGTCTATCTTAGGATTTACCTGTATCTGACTGATACCGTCTATCTGATACTCTACAGGGTCTTCTATCGTTAATATATTCTTCCTAGGAGTTTTTAATTTTAATAATGATGCGTATAAGGTTGTCGTTTTACCTGAGCCTGTAGGACCTGTAATCAGTATTATTCCGTAAGGTTTTTTTATAATTCTCTCATACTTTTCTTTATCTTCAGGTGAAAAACCTAACTCTTCCAATGTTAATATTCTATTTGTTTTGTCTAAAAGCCTTATAACGACCCTTTCACCGAAAATTGTAGGCAATGTGGATACTCTCATATCAACATCTCTTTTCCCTATCCTTACTCTAATCCTGCCGTCCTGAGGTAATCTCTTCTCCGCAACGTTTAATTTTGCCAATATCTTTATCCTTGAAACTATCTGCGGATAGACAGACTTTTGGAACTCTGTAATCTCGTGTAGAACTCCATCTAATCTAAACCTTACTACAACTTTATTTGAAAAAGGTTCAAAATGTATATCAGATACATTGTTCCTTATAGCCTTTAGAAAAATAGAGTTTAAACTTTGGACTACAGGAGAACTTGAGCTTTCAAGTAGATTTTCCAATATCTGCTCTTCTTCTTCTTTATCTTCCTTTAGACTATCCTGTGAAGAGGTTAAAAACTCCTCTAACTTCTCTAAAAACTC
>CAZEUK010000172.1:0-3230 GCA_964514535.1 uncultured Aquificales bacterium | reverse complement strand
AGTATTCTAAATCGGTTTTTACAAAAAAGGAGTTTGTAGGAATTTTGCTTTATATTAAATATTAACTGACTTTTTAAAAAGGGGTAAATTTTGAAGGTAAGGATAGGGACTAGGAAAAGTAAATTAGCTATGTGGCAAACAAATTTTGTTGCAGAAAAAATAAAAGAAAATTTTCCAAATTTAGATGTTGAGATAGTAAAGATAACAACAAAGGGAGACAAAATCCTTGATGTTCCTTTGGCAAAGATAGGAGGAAAGGGTTTATTCGTTAAAGAGATTGAAGAGGCTTTATTAAATGGAGATATAGATTTAGCCGTCCACTCGTTAAAAGATGTCCCTACATATTTTCCTGAAGGCTTAGGTTTAGGTGCTATTACAGAAAGGGAAGACCCAAGGGATTGTTTAGTTTCAATTAAATACAAATCTTTAAAAGACTTACCGAAGGGAGCTGTTATAGGGACAAGCTCTTTAAGAAGGAAATCACAGATTTTGAAAGTTAGACCTGATTTAATAGTAAAAGATTTAAGGGGAAATGTTGATACAAGACTTAGAAAGTTGGAAAATGGGGAGTATGATGCCATAATCTTAGCTTACGCAGGACTGAAAAGATTAGGTTTAAATCATAAAGCTACCTATATCTTTCAGCCTGATGAATTAATTCCTGCAGTTGCACAAGGTTTTTTAGGTATAGAAATAAGATTAAATGATGAAAAAATAAAAAGTATAGTAGATAAATTAAATCATAAAGAAAGTTCTATAAGGGCAGAAGCGGAAAGGTCGTTTTTAAGAAAACTTGAAGGAGGTTGTCAAGTTCCATTAGGTTGTTATTCATCAATAAATGATGGTAAGCTTAAAATAATCGGTTTTATATCAAATCTAAATGGAACTAAATTTATAAAAGATTATGTTGAGGGAGATATAAAAGAGTATAAAGATTTAGGTGTACAGCTGGCAGAAAAACTTTTATCAAAAGGCGGTGAAAAAATACTAGAAGAGATTTATTAAATACACAATTCAGGGGGGAGAATAAATTGAATATTTTTAAACTTTTAAAAGGTTTAGAAATACTTAAGCTTGGTTCAAATCCTTACGTTTACCATCTTTCAAATCATACAAAGGATATAAAACCATATACACTTTTTATAGCAAGGAAGGGGGCAAATTTTGACCCACATAAAGTTATAAGAAAGGTCGCTTTAAAAGGGGCTAACTGTATAGTACTACAAAACAGAGAAGCTTTTAATAAACTAAAAGATTTAGATATAACTGTAGCTTACTCTAACAATATACTTAGAGACCAAGCTGTAATCTCATCAAGATTTTACAACAATCCTTCAAAAGAGCTTAGCGTTATCGGTATTACAGGAACTAATGGAAAAACATCAACAGCAAATATATTAGCCCAATATTTAACATTATTAGGTGAGAACGTTGGAGTTATAGGAACGATAAAACATCATTACAAAGAGCATACATTAGGTTCAGGGAAAACCACACCTGACAGTATAGAATGGTTTAGACTTTTAAGGAAGATGAGAGACCTAGGGGCAAATTATGTTGTTGCTGAAGTGTCATCCCATGCCCTTGACCAGTACAGAGTTTACGGAACTAAATTTGACGGAGGTATATTTACAAATCTAACTCAGGAGCATTTAGATTATCATAAAACTTTAGAAAATTACTTTAAGGCTAAACTTAAACTTATTGATTTAATTCTTGAGTTTAACCCAGAAGGTATTTTTGTAGTTAATATAGATGATAAATACGGTAGAAGATTATATGAAGAGTATAAAGACAAAATAAAAATGTATACATACGGAACATCTGAAGATGCAGATTTTAGAATTTTAGACGGAAGATTAAGTTTTTCAGGTCAACATTTTATAGCAATTTATAAAGGGGAGTATATAAACTTTTTCACAAGGTTGTTAGGTGAGTTTAATATTTACAATATATCGGCAGCTTTAACATACCTTTTGGCTAAAGGGTATGACTTAAAATGTTTGGTAGATTTAACATTTGAGATAAAGCCAATTCAAGGAAGATTTGAGGTTCTAAAATCTGACTTTACAATTATTAATGATTATGCCCATACTCCAGACGCTTTAGAAAAAGTTTTAATGAGTATAAAAGAATTACATCCTAGAAGGATTATTACAGTCTTTGGTGCAGGCGGAAATAGGGACAGAACAAAGAGACCTATAATGGGACATATAGCAGAAAGCTACTCTGATATAGTTATTATCACTTCAGACAATCCAAGATATGAAGACCCTATACAGATAATAGATGATATAAAATCAGGTATGGAGTTAAATAAAGAAATTTATACCATAGTTGACAGGGAAGAGGCTATAAAGAAAGCTATAGACTTGGCAGGAGAAAATGATGTCATACTGATAGCTGGGAAAGGACACGAAACTTACCAGATAATAGGGGATAGAATTATACATTTTGACGATATGGAAGTGGCTAGAAAATATCTTAGAAAGAAACTAGAAAGAAAAAAATGTAAAAAGAAATAAGGGGTATAAACATGTTTCTATGGATTAAAGCTTTACATGTAATATCTGTAATAACATTTATGGCTGTTGTATTTTACTTACCTAGACTGTTCATATACCATTTGGAAAACAAGGATAAAAAAGAGTTTGTGGAAGTTATAAAAAAGATGGAGATTAGATTACATAAATTTATAGGTATTCCATCATTTTGGTTAGTTCTACTTACAGGGTTAGGTATGTTAGTTATTAATCCTGCTGTATTTAAATCAGGTGGTTGGATACACGCAAAAATAACTTTAGCCTTAGTTATGCTTATATACTATATATCCTTAGCAGTGTTTTTAAAGAAAATACAGGCAGATAGATGTAAAATGTCCCCTAAATTTTTTAGACTTTACAACGAAATACCTACAATCCTATTGATACTTATAGTTATACTTGCAATAGTTAGACCATTTTAAAGAGGGAAAAATAAGAACAGAATTGAAAAGTATATTAAATGGGATAGAAGAGGAAGCGAAAAATAAAGCTAATTTAAAGAATAAAAAAAGAAAAGCCTTAGGATTTTATTTTTAAACAAGAGATTTTTAGGGTTAAGTATGTTATTTAAGGAAACTGTAAAGCCTAAACCTTTTGTTAAATGGGCAGGAGGCAAGAGGCAGTTAATAAACATATTATTAGCTAATTTACCCGGTGAGTATAATACGTATATAGAGCCTTTTGTCG
>CAZEUK010000171.1:0-3231 GCA_964514535.1 uncultured Aquificales bacterium | reverse complement strand
GTTTTGTCTGAACGTTGTGGGATAGAAAGTGTTAAATATTTTTATTTTTAATTTTATTACTTTTCTGTTTTGTCTGAACGTTGTGGGATAGAAAGTCGTATCTTTTCAATGTATTATTAGCAGTATCAAACGTTTTGTCTGAACGTAGTGGGATAGAAAGCTATTTATTAAATCTAGAATTATCTTTTTAAACTCTTGTTTTGTCTGAACATTGTGAGATTAGAAAAAAAATTATTGAGATTAAATTGAAAAAAAGTATTTAATTTTTTAAATTTGTAATACCATTTAAAAACTCTAAATCTTACACTCTTTTAAAAGGTTTACCGCTTTTAAAATATCTTCCTTTGAATGTTTAGCTGAAACAGTTATTCTTAATCTTGCAGTGTTTTTTGGAACAGTAGGCGGTCTTATAGCTTGAATAAACACTCCATTTTTTAAAAGATAATCCCTTACCTTTAAAACCTTTTCTTCACTTCCTAAAATATAGGTTAGTATTGCCGTTCCGAAATATTTTATAGATAGATTGTTTTCTTTTAGCCTATCAACAAAAAAACTCACATTATCAAACAGTTTTTTTATTAAAGACTTATCCTTGTCTATTAGCTTTAGATTTTCCAATGATATAAAGTTTTGAATTGGAGAAAGGGCAGTTGAGAATATGGAAGGTCTTACCTTGTTTAATAAGTAATCAATTATATACTTACTTCCACAAACGAAAGCTCCATAACTACCTATAGCCTTAGATAAAGTCCCTATCTGAATTATATTCTCCTGTGGATTTATGCCAAAATGGGCTAATGTTCCATATCCGTTCCCTAAAACACCTGTTCCGTGGGCATCATCAATTAAAAGCATTCCGTTATATCTGTCAGCCAGATATTTTAAATTAGGAATATCTGCAATATCCCCTTCCATACTAAAAACAGCATCAGTTATTATAAATTTAAATTTTTTATCGTCTTTTTTTAATAAATCTTCCAAATGGTTTAAATCTCTGTGTCTGTATATATATCTTTTTGCCTTTGATAATCTAATACCATCTATGATTGATGCGTGGTTTAACTCATCACTAAATATAGAACTGTTTTCATTAGCTAAAGCAGGTATCACACCTGTATTAGCCAAATATCCACTTCCTATAACAAAACAGGCTTCCGTATTTTTAAATTTTGCCAAATACTCTTCCAATTCCTTTTGTATATCAAAATAGCCTGAAACAAAGGCAGAAGAGCCACTACCTAAAGGTAGATTTTTTAGATTTTCTTTTAATTTTTCTTTAGTTTTTGCACAATCTTTTAATCCTAAATAATCATTTGAAGAAAAATCTATAATATTCCTATCTAAAACTTTTCTTTCTCTGTATAAAAAATTTTCCTTTAAAGTTTTTAATTCTTTTAAGATGTAATCTTTAAATTCCATTTATCTAGTTTTTATCTCTACTTCTTCCTTTTCCCTTTCAAATTTACCTTTTTCATCTAAAATACCGTAGAATATTTCAGAGATAAACTGCTCAGGGTCTTCTACTATCTTACCTTTCTTACCGTCAAGTAAGTAAGCAAAAACTTTTGCCTGAATTAAACCTATAAATAGCATAGCTGTGCCTTCCGGGTCTATATCCTTTCTAATAACACCCTCACTCTGTCCCTCTCTAATTAAATCCCCAACCTTTCTTTTATAATCTTCTATAAACTCCTTTAGTATTGTGTAAAACTTTTTCTCCTCTGACCTTAAAAACTCAAAGCATAATACAGGAACAGCTCCTTTAGTTTCCTCCAAAACTTTTATATGATTTTTTAATATCTGATATAGCCTATCAACTACAGATTTTTCCTGTTTTTCTGCTTCATCAGCACTTCTTGAACATCTGGAAACGTATCTCTCTATAATCTCAAATATAATATCGTCCATAGATTTGAAATGTTTGAATATAGCCGCATCTGTAATTCCAAGCCTCTCAGCAACATTCCTAGCGGTAAACTTCCTTAAACCTTCGTTAACTATAATATCTGCACTTACCCTTAAAATCTTTTCTTTTGTAGGTAAATTGTCAAAATTTTTAACATTAACCATCCTTTTCTCCTTCCTCATTAAAATTTATTAGATTACAAAAATCATTCAAAGTAATACTTGCACCGGAAGCGTTTTTATGACCACCACCACCTAAAATTTTTGCTAACTCAAGGGCTGAGGGAGATTGATTATCTAAACTTCTAAAGCTAATCCTAACTTGATAACCTTTTATGTTAAACAGAGCTACAGCCTCTCCATACTTCTCCGCTAATATATTCCCTATTTCTGATTGAAAATTGTTAACATTAAAAGCCTTTACTTCATAATCACCTATTTTTAATAAAGTAGGCTCTGCATTCTCAACAAATTTATTTATTATGTAATCTACAAACTTAGCTATTACTTCACCATTTTTAACAAGCTCTTCCACACTATCTCTTTTTATAAAATCTAAAACTTCCTCAGGTTTGTCTGCATACTGATAAAGGTAAAGATTTACAAATTTAGTATCGTCTCCATACTTCCAGTTCCATAAATCCTTATCTTCCACCAGTTTTATAACTTTTGGTATATTCTCCTCACCGAAAAGATATTTCCAAGTTAAAGACGCCCCTGAGCTGTTGTTATCAAAAATAAATTTAAAGTTATTAAACTCTCGTTGATACTTTTCTAATTTCTCTTTTACGCCTATATGATGGTCTATATTTATAACTTCTTTCGCTTTGCCTAATATTTTTTTTAAATCGTCGTCTCTTAGGGAAAAGTCTGTTATATAAACGATGGTGTCTTTATCAACTTCATTTAAAATATTTTCAAAATCTTCCTCTTTATATCCGTGATTTAACGGATAAAGTTTACAGTCTGGATACTTTATTTTTAATACAGATGCGGAAAATGTCCCATCTGTACAGTTTTTATGGTAAATACATACTATCTTACTTTTATCTCCAGCCATTACAATCTCCAGTTAGAAAAAACTAACTATTTTTAAATTTTTATTTTATATGAATTTTATATTTAATAAAATAGGTTTTAGAAAAAGTAATTGCCAGCTAAATGTTTATACAAAACAGTTTCATATATCTAATTCATTAAAATTTCTTATCTGTTTTATACCGGAAAGATTTTTTATCCATTCTGTTTCTCCCTCTCTAGATACTTTTATCACATTCATACCATCCTCTTTAGCAGCTATTACTTCCTCTAAACTGTCAGATAGAA
>CAZEUK010000170.1:0-3239 GCA_964514535.1 uncultured Aquificales bacterium | reverse complement strand
GCTTGAAGGTGGAGAGGAGATTTTAAAAACTGTAGAAAAATTGATAAATGCAGGCATTCCTGTAATGGGACATTTAGGACTAACTCCCCAATCTGTTCATGCGTTAGGTGGTTATAAGGTTCAGGGTAAAAGCAGAGATGAACAGGAAAGAATAAAAAGAGATGCTAAATTATTACAGGAAGCAGGAGTTTTTTCCATTGTCCTTGAAGCAGTTCCGCAAAATTTAGCCAAGGAAATAACAGAAATGTTAGATATTCCAGTTATAGGTATTGGTGCTGGGAAGGAAACGGACGGTCAAGTTCTGGTATTCCACGATTTATTAGGATTTTTTGATAAATCTCCTAAGTTTGTTAAAAGATACCTTGAAGGCAAAAAGTTATTTAAAGATGCATTAATTCAGTTTTCAAAAGAAGTTAAGGAAGGAATATTCCCTGATGAAGAACACACTTATTTGTGAAAATTAAAATTTGCCAGTTTACATAATTTGTTTTATATTCTTTAGATAGTTAAATCTACTTTAAGGAGTTATTCTAATGAAGAAAACTTTACTTTCCTTTTTACTAATTGGGTTTTTAGTTTTAAGCTACTCTTACTCATTTGCTCAAAAAATTGGTTATGTTGACCTTAACTACATATTAAATAAATCTAAGATAGGTCAGAAATATACATCACAGCTAAAACCAAAATTGAAAAAAGCTGAACAACAGATTAGAAGTATTGAAGTTAAGTTAAAAAAATTAAATAACGAGTTAAATTCTTCCCTTTTAAGTAAGGAAGTTAAACAGAAAAAACTTGTAGAGTACAGAAATCTTTTACAGAAAAGACAAGAAATATTTATGAAGTTTCAAAAGGAAAAGATGAAGGCTGAACAAACTTTATTAAAAAAAATAGGTGGAGTAATAAAGGAATATGCAGAAAAGAATAAATTTGACCTAATTTTAACAGGTAATTTTCAAAATGGCGTTTTATTTATAGGAGATAAGATAAATATAACAAAGGATGTTTTAAACTATATTAATAAAAAATTGAAATAATTTTCCCTTTCCTATCTCTATTTTTTTAATACGAACTCCTTACTGTAAACATACCTTATCAGAATATAATTTATAATTTTATTAAATTTATTGTTCTTTTTTTCAATTTTTAATTTTTTCAAAGCCTGTATTACTAAAGATTTAGGGATTATTCCCAATAAAAATCCACCAATAATTAAAAAAGGAATACCGGGAAGGATGGGAAGTATAATCCCGGCAATTCCTAAAATTATAAAAAATATTCCGTAAAAAAACTTCATTTTTCTATCCTTTATCTTTTCTTAGCTACCTTTTCCGCCCATTTTATAATTTCTTCTTCAGAAATATTTAAATTATGCTCTTTAACATATTCCTTTAAATAATTAACTATTTTGTCAAATTTAGCCAATGCTCTACCTTTGTCAGGAGTTGGGTCTTTTACTAAACCGTAAATCTGTCTGCCTTCATGCCATTCTGGTAAATACTCTGTAATAGGCAATCCTTCTTCTGTTGTAAAAAGTAAACAGTGGCAATACTTAAATATTTGCATTTCATCACAGGCACAAATCCATCTTCTTCTTTTAATCTCTTCCTCTTTATTTGGATAAAAATTACAGGGACAGAGTGGTTTTCCTAATTCTTGAACATGAGTAGCCAATCCTAATATAACTGCTTCTCTAGCCTCTTCATTAGGATTAACAACCGTTCCTGACTTTTTTGCAAAGTTATTAGCAAAATTTCTCATCTTATCTAAAATTTCAGGTTTTACATCTTGTTCCATTTCTAATTCCTCCAAATTTTTGTTTAAAATAGAATAGTTTATTAAAATTAAAAATTAAATAACAAATCTCATTAATTCGTTTCTTTTATCAGATTGAAAATTTGAATTAACACACTTTTTATTTCAGTCTATTGCATATAAATTCAGTAAATTGAACATCCGAATTATCACTACATTGTATAAATTGAAAATTTTTTTAATTGGAAAAATTTATCTTTAGACAAACATTTTTACAAGCTGCTTTAAAATTTTCATTCAAAATTAATATAACTTTCCTATATTTAATATATGGAATATAATTAACTATATTTAGGTGATTTAAAAATGAATAAGTTATTAATTAATTTGATAAACAGAAAAATCATTTTACTAATTCTATTTACCTTATTTTTTAACAATTCTAACGCAGACATTACAAAGTACTGTGCCGTACCTCCAACAATTGGTTATTCTGTAAGTCCAAATGTAATGTTGGTTCTTCAGGATGACGGTAGAATGAGATGGCGTGCCTACTGTTATGATAATGATGGAGATGATTTATGTGATAACAGTTATGACCCTACTTACAATTACGACGGATATTTTGAACCTGATAAACTTTACAGATGGAACTCTGTTGGTATGTATTGGGAAAAGACAACATCAGGAACACCTGCAACATGTCCAGATACTAACAATAAGTATCCAATTGAGTATAAAGAAAGTTTCAGCGGTGGTAGCACCACATACACCTTAAGTTATTCAGTTTTAAGGGGAAGTTTAAAGATTTACAGTATAAAAATAGGTTCTACCACTGTTAAAGTTTACGACGACGGAATTGGAAATTTAAGAAGAACTGATAACAATAGTATTGTAGGTAGTATTACTTACTCAAACTCTTCAGGTGTTGGTGAAATAACGTTTAACACATCTCCAAGCTCATCCTTTGAAGTTTACTACGGCTATAATCTAAACACAAAAAATATATATACAGGTAAATGTTTAAACTACCATTTTATGACTAGAATTGATATTGTTAGATATTTATTAACCGGTGGAACACCAAGAAGTTGTCCTACAAGCTATATAGGTGTGTTGGCTAACGCTAAACCGCAGTTTTGCGACCCAAGACAGAACACCATAGACAAAGTTGGCTCAAATGAGATTATATTAAAAACTCAAGATTTTGAAGATTGGGATTTAAGATGGGCTAAAAATGTATGTTGGGATAGCACTTACTGTATTAGAAACTACACATTCCCCGGTGTTCCTGTGAAAGTAGATATGTCAAGGGTTTACAAAGGTATTCTTTATAAACAAGCTGAATTAGGAACTGTCGGGAAGCCTAAACCAAGAATTGGGTTGATAACCTATGATACAGCTTGGCCAGTAATACACAACAATAAAGTTTACATAGGTGATTTTAGAACGAGTATAACGGATTACAACAAAAATTTTGAGTATCA
>CAZEUK010000169.1:0-3247 GCA_964514535.1 uncultured Aquificales bacterium | reverse complement strand
AAAATCAATAGCTAAAAACTCTAAACCATACTCTTTGGCGGTCTTCTCTCCTATACTTTTCAAAACTTGAAAATCTTTCTTTGGGCTCATCATTAAAACTGTAGTGATTTTGTTAAAGCCTAAATCTTTAGCTAACTTTGCCGTTTTTTCCAATCTTAAATCGTGGCAAACGGAACATCTTTCTCCCCTTTCAGGCTCATCTTCTAAACCTTTAGTTTTTTCTAACCATACATCTAAATCGTAATCTCCCTTTATACATTCTATATTTAAATCATCACATACCCTTTTAGTCTCAAGCCATCTTAATTCGTACTCTTCTTCAGGATGGATATTTGGGTCGTAAAAGTATCCTACAATCTTACTGTTTGGAAAATCTTCTTTTAATTTTCTTAGTGGATAAACTGCGTCAACTCCACAACATATATGAACTAATATTTTATCTTCCATATTTGGCATTTCTCCTAGGATTGTTTTCAAGATTTTTTAAATCTCATTATAGATTGACAAAAAACGTATAGCAATAAAAAACGTCTATGACTAATTAAAATGATAAAAATTGCATTATTTTAAATAATTAGAACAGATTAACTAAGTTTAGTTTCCAAGTTGGTGTTTGTTAAATATATAAAATATAAAACTATATTTTACCTCTCTGATTTTTAACATTTATTAGAGCATTAAATTTATAGAAAATAAGAAAAACTAAATTTAGAGGATTTTGTTATGGAACAGCCTAAAGAGTTATCGTTCCTTATTAAAGATTTAAAGTTATCAAAATTAGATGAAGATACTGTTAGAGAAAGATTTAACGATAAATTAAAAGAGTTTGGATATACGCTTATAGACGATACGGCAGTTTTAAGAAATAATAAAATTAGCTCTATGCGTGGATTAGAGATAAAAACACAGGAAGAAGTGGAAATGTATGTTTTTGCAAAAGAAACAGATAAAGGCTTATTTGTAAGTATAAAAATACTATAAAAGGGAAAAAAACTAAGTTTGAACGTTAAATTCTCTTAAAGCTTCATTTAAAGATACTTTTTTGTCCGTTGATGGTTTTCTCTTTCCTATAATTAATGCAACAGGAACTCCATACTCACCTGCAGGAAACTTCTTATTCATAACTCCCGGTATTACAACACTTCTTGCAGGAACTCTGCCTCTATACTCAATAGGTTCTTCCCCTGACACATCTATAATTCTAGTTGAACCTGTTATGACAACTCCTGCTCCTAAAACTGCCTCCTCCTCTATAATTGCACCTTCCACAATAATACATCTTGAACCTATGAAACAGTTGTCTTCTACTATTACAGGCTTAGCTGAAGGTGGCTCTAAAACTCCTCCTATACCAACTCCACCTGAAAGGTGAACATTCTTACCTATTTGTGCACAAGAACCTACCGTAGCCCAAGTGTCAACTAATGTTCCACTGCCAACATATGCTCCTATGTTTACATAAGAAGGCATAAGTATAGCTCCCTTTTCTATAAAAGAACCATATCTAGCTGTTGCAGGTGGAACAACTCTAACTCCTGCTTCTTTCCAGTTTTTCTTTAAAGGGATTTTATCGTAATATTCAAAAGGTCCAACTTCCATAACCTTCATATCTTGGATAGGGAAGTATAAAAGTATAGCCTGTTTAACCCATTCATTAACAACCCATTCACCTTCCTTTTTTTCAGCAACCCTAACTTTACCTTTATCTAATAAATCTATAACTTCCCTTACAGCCTCTTTATACTTATTCTCTTTCAATAACTCTCTGTTATTCCATGCCTCAACAATAAGATTTTTTAATTCTTCCATAAAAACCTCCTTAATCAATCTTTTTATAAAGATTATAAATTAAATTAACGATTTTGACTTTCCTCATATTTTTCGTAAGCCTTTATTATTCTTTGGACAACAGGATGTCTTACCACATCCTTTTCTGAAAAGTATGTAAATCCTATACCTTCAACATCTTTTAAAACTTTTATAGCCTCTATTAGTCCTGATTGGGATACTTTAGGTAAGTCTATCTGTGTAATATCTCCCGTTATAACTGCCTTTGAACCAAACCCTATTCTCGTTAGGAACATTTTCATCTGCTCTCTAGTTGTATTTTGAGCTTCGTCTAATATGATAAAAGCATCGTTTAAAGTTCTACCTCTCATAAAAGCTATTGGGGCAATCTCTATAATATTTTTTTCCAACATATCTTTAATTTTGTCCGCATCCACCATTTCGTATAAAGCATCGTATAAAGGTCTAAGGTAAGGGTCAACTTTTTCCTCTATAGTTCCCGGTAGAAAACCTAACTTTTCTCCTGCTTCAACGGCAGGTCTAGTTAAGATAATTTTGTTTACTTTATTTTGTTTTAAATACGCGACAGCCATCGCAACTGCAAGATATGTTTTACCTGTTCCTGCAGGACCTATCCCAAATGTGATTGTATTGTTTTCAATAGTATTAACATAATCTACCTGACTTTTAGTTTTTGCTATTATTGGCTTTTTCCTGTGTGTTATCAGAATAACTTTTTCTTCTACAAACTCATCTTTTTCATCTTCCTTTTTTACAGTATTTATAGCCAACGATAAAACGTCCAATGAACTTTTTATCTTATTTTCGTCTAATTTTTTAGCTAAATTTTGCAAAAAATTCTCAAACTTATCTATGTTTCCCTGCTCTCCCTGTGCTAATAAACTGTTTCCTCTAGGTATAATCTGTATATGGAAAATCTTTTCAAACTCTTTAATATTCTCATCCCTTGAGCCTAAAACTAAATATAAAACTTCTTCAGGTATCTGAACTTCTAACTTTTCTATAATTAACCCCCCAAGATAATTTTTTAGTAGTCCTACATTATATCAAAACCACAACAAAATTACCCCAATAGAGCATTTTTAATATAAGGAAAAAATGTAAGATTTTTTAACTTTTCCATAGAAAATGTATTCAAAACCTCTATTCGTTTCTTTATCTCTACTTATCTTTATCCCTTCTAATCCTCTATATGCTTTATCCCCTATTACCTCATATTTCTTCACTAATTGCCTAAACCAATAACTCTTTTTTATATCTTTCCTCAAATGCTTCCTTCCTTCTCGTGTTTTCTTCCCTCCGCATACCATATATCATATACATTCCCTTCTTCATCAATTAATACCATTACCAACACTCCATAATATTTCTCTATTTTTGAGGTATTCTGATAGAATATAGTATAGTTTTAATAGAGGTGTCATTTCTCACCTCCTAT
>CAZEUK010000168.1:0-3249 GCA_964514535.1 uncultured Aquificales bacterium | reverse complement strand
ATTTTTAAGTATAAAAACAAAAAGCTATAAAATTTTAGCAGGATTTTATTTAATTTCCAAATAAATTCTTTGAATTAAAAAAAGTTTTAAATATATAATTAAATTTTATTTATGAAATAATTTGAGGGCTTAATTAAATTGAGAAAACTATTAAATATTTTATCTATTGTTATTTTTACAATTTTGATATTTAACTTTACATCCTGTTCAGAAAAAGAAAAAGTGTTAAGTAAAAAAGTAGGAAAGGAGGGAAGTTTGAATATAAACAGTATTACGAATTTAGATAGCTTAACTAAAAAGAATGGATATTATATTGCAAAGTATAAAAACGGTGTTACTGCATTTATAAAGGATAGAAAGGATACTCAGGCAGTATCTTTACAGGTGTGGTTTGGTGTAGGTTCTGTTTTTGAAAATGATAGGGAAAGGGGATTATCACATTTTTTAGAACATATGTTATTTAATGGTACAAAGTATACAAAACCCGGTGAGATAGAGGCTAAGATAGAAGAGAAAGGGGGAATGATAAACGCCGCAACTAGCAAGGATTACACATTTTACTATATTGAGATAGCTTATCCTTTTTGGAAGGAAGCATTAACCTATTTATACTATATGACGACTGTCCCTACACTTTCTCAAAAGATGATAGAGAAGGAAAAGCCTATAGTTTTAGAGGAATTAAATAGACATTTAGATAATCCAAAAAGTAAACTTTGGGATAGATTTTACGAATTGGCTTACAAAAAAACTAACTATAAATATCCTACAATTGGTTTTAGGGAAACTATAGAAAAATTTGACGAACCACTTGTAAAACATTATTTTTATTCTCACTATGTACCATCCAATACTTATGTTGTAGTTGTAGGTAATATAGATAAAGAAAAGGTTTTAAATGAAATAGGTAAGACTTGGGGAAGTGTAAAAGGTGAGTATTACAAACCGCCAAATGTGCCTTTAGAGCCTAAACAAAAGGAGATTAGAAAGGATATTTTAAGAAAATCTAATATAACTAGGGCTTATGTAATAATTGGCTGGCAAGTTCCACCTGTCAAAAGTAAGGAAAGTTTTGTCGGTTCTGTATTGGAGGAGATTTTATTTAATGGTAGGACATCAATTTTTTATCAAAAATTAAAAGAAACAGGCTTAGTTCAAGGTTATTATGGTGGCTATATAGGACATAGGGGAACAAGTCAGTTTATAGTTTACTTTATAACAACACCTGATAAGGTTGATAAGGTTAAAAATGAAATATTTAAAATATTTAAGGATTTTAGGGAAAAAGGTGTACCGAAAAAGTTAGTTGAGAATGGTAAAGAAAGGATTATAAATAGGGAAATTTTTGCAAGGGAAGAGGTTAGCAACGATGCTGAAAATTTAGGTTATGCAGGGGCTGTAGTTGGTAATATAGATTATGAGGTTAATTTTACTAAGTATATAAAAGAAGTAAAAAAAGAGGATGTGGATAGGTTTATAAAAGAGTTTATAGGGGAAGATAATTACACAGAGGTTCAACTTTTACCTGAAAAAAAGTAAGGTAGGTTTTATAAAATGGCTATAAAAACTCCCTATCTGGCAGTTGACGGAATAATAAAGTTATTTGATTACGAGGACAACTTTATAGGAATTGTTTTAATAGAGAGAAAAAATCATCCTGTAGGTTTGGCTTTGCCCGGTGGTTTTGTTGAGGTTGGTGAGACTGTAGAAGAGGCTTTAATAAGGGAAATGAAGGAAGAAACAAATCTTGATGTGGAAATAATAGAGCTTTTTAATGTTTACTCTGACCCTGATAGAGACCCGAGATTTCATACAGTATCTCTAGTTTTTAAATGTAAGGCTAAAGGAATACCTAAAGCT
Source organism: uncultured Aquificales bacterium (assembly GCA_964514535.1). Lineage (GTDB taxonomy): Bacteria > Aquificota > Aquificia > Aquificales > Hydrogenothermaceae > QNZC01. Next base: position 1,389 of record CAZEUK010000168.1, on the reverse strand, counting down.
AGTAGCGATGCGAAAAATGTAAAAGTGTATAAATTGGAAGACATACCTTTAGATAAACTTGTTTTTGACCACAAAAAGATTTTAAAAGATTTTATAAATAGTTAATGGAGTTGAATAAGATTTGTTAAGAATACTGTTCTTTTTAGGTAATGTTAAGAAGCAAGAGCTTCCTTACAGATTGGTTTTAGAGTTATCAAAGCACCTAATAGAGTATTACAGTGTTTATATAGAGTTAGTTATAAACAATAAAAACGAAAAACTTTTTCAAATTGATAAGGACATATTTATAAACAATCTTAATACAGAAAACATACTGTATTCAGCTCAAAAGCTGTCAGAGATAATAAAAAAAGGAAAGTTTGATATAGTTTTAAGTTATTTCCATAGACAAAATAAGATATTAGCTCTCTCAAAATTTTTATATCCAAACAGAGATACAGTTTATATAGGCTCATTCCATCAGTTAGGTTATTATGAAAAGTTTAAAGGTATATATAACATACCTCTAAAAGCTATTTATAGATTTTTATATAACAGATTAGACGGTATTATAGTGGACTCTTATGCTATAAAAAAAGATATATATGAAACATTTTTAATAGAACCTGAAAAATTGGAAGTGATATACAACTTTATAAATATTAAAGAGATTAGGAAAAAAGCTTTAGAACCTTTATCTGAAGAGGAAAAACAAATATTTAAAAAGAAAGTTGTCTTAAATGTGTCTCGTTTAATAAAGGAAAAGAGACATGAATATCTGATTAGAGCTTTTAAACTGGTTAAGGAAAAAAAGAAAAATTTAAATTTAGTGATTATAGGAGAGGGGGAGGAGAGGGAAAATTTAGAAAAATTGATAGATAAGTTAAATTTGAGAGACACAGTTTTTTTACTTGGCTTTAAAGAAAATCCATTTAAATATATGTTAAATTCGGATATTTACGTATCAACTTCTTATAAAGAAGGTTTTTCAAACTCTGTACTGGAGGCTCAAGCTTTAGGTTTACCTATAATAGCATTCAAAAGTAAAGGTAGTCATATAGAGTATTTAAATGATAGTGCCATATTTGTTAAGGATAAGGACGAAAAAGGTTTGGCAAAGGCTATAAGTGATTTACTTGATGATGAAGAATTATTGGAAGAATACAAAAGAAAATCTTTAGAAAATATTAAAAACTTTAGTATAGAAAATGGGGCAAAAAAGTATATGGATTACTTTGAAACTAAATTAAAGGAAAAGAAATTGGAAAATATTATCAATGTTGATGTTTATGATTAATTTTATTTTTCTATCTAACTTTATATATAAATCTTATTAATGAATATCCTTATTAACTGGAGTTTAAAATGGAAACTGATGTATCTGTATTTATGGCTTTCTTAGGTGGCGTT
>CAZEUK010000167.1:0-3301 GCA_964514535.1 uncultured Aquificales bacterium | reverse complement strand
TCTAAATAACATTTTAAACGAGATTTATAAATATTGAATATAAAAATAAGATTTAAACTTTATTTAGTTAAAAATTTAATGTTTAATATTAAAAATTACTATTACTAAAAGGGAGAGAAGATGAAAGAGTTCATAGTTGACGTTTCCAATTACGATAGAAAGTTGATAACTACTGCTTTAGAAAGTGGAGCTGATTATGTTATTGTACCTAAAGAAAAAGAAGAAGAAACGAAAAAATTAGGAAAGATAGGTGTTATAACTATAGATGAAAACGGTAATCTATCAGACGATTTTATTCTTATAACTATAAATAATAAAGAAGATGAAGAAAGGGCAGGAGCTTTAGCTAAAGCAGGAAAAAAAGTTATAGTAAGGACTACAGATTGGACTATTATTCCGTTGGAAAACTTAATAGCTCAGTCTGAGAATATATATGCAGAGGTTAAAGATGCAGAAGAAGCAGAATTGGCTATAAATATTTTGGAGAAGGGAGTTAAGGGAGTTGTATTAAAAACTGAAAATATTAATGAAATAAAGAAAGCATCTAATCTGTTAAAGGATAAAACTGAAAAATTAAATCTTGTTGTTGCAGAGGTTAAAAGGATAGAACCGGTAGGTATGGGAGATAGGGTTGCAGTTGATACTATCTCTCTGTTTAAAAGGGGAGAAGGTATGCTTGTTGGTAATTCATCTGCAGGAATGATATTAGTTCATGCAGAAACAGAAGAAAGTCCTTACGTTGCATCTAGACCTTTTAGAGTTAACGCAGGGGCTGTCCACATGTACACAAGAGTACCAAATGGTAAAACGATATATTTAAGTGAAGTTGAGGCAGGTAAAGAGGTTATGGCTTATGATAAAGACGGTAACGGTAGGGCGGTTGTCGTAGGAAGGGCAAAAGTTGAAAGGAGACCTATGTTATTAATAGAGGCTGAATATGAGGGTAAAAAATTAAGTGCTATTCTCCAAAATGCAGAGACAATAAGAGTTGTTGACCCAGAAGGTAATCCAATATCTGTTGTTGAGTTAAAAGAGGGAGACAAAATATTAGGTTATGTGGAAGAGGCAGGAAGACATTTTGGTATGAAAGTGGAAGAAACTATTATTGAAAAGTAATATTATTATTAATAATTTCTGTTAAAGAGTTTTAGCTATGAATACTCAAGTTAAAGTTGGAGCTTTTATCCTTTTTATGCTAATTATAGCAGGTTATCTAGTTATAACATTCGGTAGAGGAAATTTTGGTGGGGATTTAGCCCCTTACTATGTTTACTTTGATGATGCAGGAGGTTTAAGTAAAGGAGCTGATATTCAGGTAAAAGGTGTAAAAGCGGGAAAGGTTGAAGATATAACTATAGATAAGGACGGAAAGGTAAAGGTTAAGCTTTTAATAGATAAAAGAATTCCTATATATAAAAACGCCAAGGTTTATATCCGTACTTTAGGATTGATGGGGGATAAATATGTTTATATAGACCCGGGTACTCCTGACGCAGGTAAACTAGCAGAGGGACAACCTTTAGGAAAAGGTGAAAGATTTGCAGGTGTTGAGGAAACATTTAACAATATAAACAGGGCTGTGGAAGAGGGAGATTTAAAGGATTTAATAATCAGTTTAAGACTACTTGTTAAACATATAGACCAATTGGTTCAAGAGAACAGGGAGAATATAAAAACTACAACTGAAAACTTTAAAGCTATATCACAGGAGTTAAGGGAGTATATACCAAGACTTGCAGATAGGATAGACAGGGTAGCTTACAATTTAGAAAGAATTACAGGTGAGAACAAACAGGATATTAGGGAGTTAGTTATAAATCTAAGGGAGTTTTCTAAGGCTTTAAGGGATAAAACACGTGCCGTTATGGATAGTGTAAAGGATACTGCAGACGAGATTAGAGAAACTGTAGCGGAAAACAGACCTGCATTAAGAAATGCGTTAAAGAGTGCAGAAAGTATATTAGCTAAAATAGACAGGGGAGAGGGAACTTTAGGAAAGCTTGTAAATGAGGACACACTCTACAACGATATAAGGGAAGGTGTTAACGCCTTTTCAGAACCTTTCAAAATTGTAAAAAAATCTAATCTAGATATAAAACTTTATGCTGAAAAACACACAGGAAACAAAGACAGTAAGGCAGGTATAGCTGGGATTTTTGCTCCTAAATCTGACAGGTATATATACATAGGTGTTCTATCTAATAGTAATGGTAGAGTTTACAAAGACGAGGAGATTTACAGTAATGGAAGAACAACTGTATTAACTAAAAGGGATTACGGAATACTTTTTGATTTACAGTATGCAAGGAAGATTTTAGATCTGGATAGTAAATCAAGTATATGGATAAGAGGTGGCTTAAAGGATAGTGGCGGAGATGTTGGATTAGATTATACCTATGGAGATAATATAGTTATAAAGACTGATTTGTATAACTTTGGTAGGGATAGCGGATTTAATCAACCTGATAAGCCAGAATTAGATATAGTTTTAAACTATAAACTGCCGAACTATCCGATATTTATCGGCGTAGGTGGTTCTGACCTATTAAATGACAGATACAGAGGTGTTTATATCGGTGGTGGATTTTTATTTAGGGATAATGAATTAAAATATATTTTAGGTTCTATGCCAAAACCTTAAAAGAGAGGATAATGAAATGGGAAAATTAGAATATTTTAAAGAATTACCCTTATTTTTTGGTCTAAAAACAAATGAGTTAGAAAGGATAGCAGGATATTTTCACGAAAAAAAGTATAAAAAAGGGGAGTATATATTTTTTGAAGGAGATGAAGAACCGGGTATATATATAATAGTTGATGGACTTGTAAAGCTTATAAAGGAAACTACAGACGGTAAAACAGTTATTGTAAGATTAGCTACCAAAGGAGATGTTTTCGGTTGGTTGGTTTTAAGTGAAAATAAACCTTCCAGCACATACACAGCTCAAGCCCTCACAGAAACGAGGGTTTTACATATAACAAATACAGATTTTTTAAGACTTTTAACAGAGTATCCTGCTTTAGCAGTTAGAATAACCTGTGAAGCAACTAAGATGGTTTTAGAAGCGTATGAGAGATTGAAAAGTCTCGCCGCAGAAAAGGTTGAAGGTAGAATAGCAAGTATACTTTTAGAGTTAGCTAGGAAGATAGGAAAGGAGGAAGGAGATAAAATTGTTATAAGAGCTCCTATCACAAGGCAAGATTTGGCAGAGATGACAGGGACAACTGTTGAAACCGCAATAAGAATAATGAGTAAATGGAAGAAAGAGGGACATATAAGCACAGAAAGGAATAAAATAGA
>CAZEUK010000166.1:0-3314 GCA_964514535.1 uncultured Aquificales bacterium | reverse complement strand
AAATAGCCTTTATGTCCTAAAAACCGCAAACTTTTTACTGCACCTAATTAATCGGTTTCAATATTAATCTACTATTTAAAGCTCTTTAGACCATATCTAAAAAATTGGCATAAATCTTTTATAAAAATTTTTCATATAAAAATTTAATTCGCAGGGAAATGTTAAATAAAAAATTTTTTAAGCTTATAACTTTCTTATCGGCAAAAGGTGGCACTGGAAAAAGTAGTTTTTGTATAAATTTGGCATACACACTTGTTAAACAGAATTATGATGTTTTAATTGTTGATACGAATTTTTTGTTTCCAAATATAGATATTTATCTTGAAGAGAGTAAGGAAGGAGAAAATCTTAAGGCAAACTGGGATAAAAGAAAAAATGTAATAGAGTTTATAGAGAGCGGAAAGGAGGGAATTAAATATCTTTCAATTCCGACAGGGAATATTTCAGAAAGACATTCTGAAGGGAGTACTAGAAATATACTTAAATCTTTAAAAGGTAATTTAGTTAATCTAGATTTTGTCCTTGTAGATACACCTAGCGGAATAAATGAGGACAGTTTATACCTTTCAACCCATTCTGATAAAGTTATCGTTATTACTACAGGAGAAATTGCATCCCTTTCAAACAGTTATCTTCTATTGAAATATCTATCTAAAAAAACTGCTGTTTTACCTGAAATATTAATAAACAAGGTAGTTGATAGGGAAGAAGCAATAACCATATTTAACGATTTAAAAAATATTACAAAAAAATTGCTGAAGGTAGAGATAAAACTGTTCGGATACATTCCATACGATAAAAATCTGGAAATTGCTGTAAAAAATGGAGATTTGCCTTTTAAAAATCTTTACAGTCCTTACACAAACTCAATTAAAACTATAACCAAAAATTTAACTAAGGGAGGGTAAAAGATGAAATTATCTCTTCAGGAAAGGAATAAAATAATAATGGACTTTTTGCCTAGAATTACTTATATTGTAAAATCAATAAAGTATGAAAACTTACCACCGACTTTAACTGAAGAGGATTTAATAAACATAGGTGTGTTAGGGCTAATTGATGCTATAGAAAAGTATGACCCATCAAAAAATGTAAAGTTAACCACATACGCAGAAATCAGGATAAGGGGACATATCTTGGATGCTTTAAGAAAGTTAGATTGGATACCTAGGAATGTTAGACAGAAAGCTAGAGAAATAGAAAATGCAATCTTAGAAGTTGAGCAGAAGCTAGGGAGAGAGGCAACATCTAAAGAGATAGCAGAATATTTAGGAATGTCTGAAAAGGAGTATAGAAAACACGCAGAAAAGATAGCTAACAGTGTTTTAGTCTCTATAGATATGAATATTAATTCTGATGATGAAGACGGCACAAAGTTATGGCAGATACTATCAATTAATGACGATACACCTGACAAGTATGTAGAAGAGCAGGAGCTTAAAGAAATATTATCTGATATAATTTCTAAATTAAATGAAAAAGAAAGGCTAGTTATAACTTTGTACTATTACGAAGAAATACCTATGAAAAAGATAGCCGAAATAATGGGACTTACCGAATCCAGAATTTCCCAGATACATACAAAAACTATGATGAAAATAAGAAAGATGATACAGAAGTATATTTAAGTTATGGATAACAATATGTATTTATATTTACTACTTAGCAGTTTGGAAAGCTATCTGATACAGAAGAGAGAGTATGTAGAAAAACTTTTAAACGAAGATAGTTTAAAAATAAAAGATGGGATGGAGATACTGAAAAGTTTTGAAAACACATTAATAAAAACAAATCAGATTTTAGATACACTTAACAGTTTGGACGAAAAAACAGATGATGATTTGTTAAAAAGTGTGATAATTTTAATATCAGAAAGTTTAGCTTGGATACTTTTCACACTTCCATCCTTACCTGAGAAATTACCATTCTTTAAAGAAGAATTTTTAATAAACAATGAGAACGTTTTAGATATTATAGGCAATAATCTTATCAATTTGGAAAGCTTTCTAAATGAACCTTCAGAAATCTTGTTTATAAAAAATAGTATAAAAGGTAATGTTAGTAATATACTTAATGTGATAACTTATCTTTACAGGGGATTAGAGAAGAGCTTAGTTTTAAATTAGGTTTTAATCATATTTATTGGTTTTTGGTGTAGTTAAAATAGGGTTTTGATAGTGAATGGGTGTTATTGTTTTTTAAAGCGTTATTCCTATAAGATATAACGGGAGGAAGAGGATGTTTAAAATAAGCTATCTAAGAATATCAATAACTGAAAAATGTAATCTTAAATGTTATTACTGTAGACCTGACAACTCTCCCTTTGTCTATAAAAAGGAATATCTAACATATGAGGAGATAGCTAAAATTGTTAAAGCTATGGCCAAATTCGGTTTAGAAAAAGTTAGAATTACAGGTGGAGAGCCTTTAATAAGACCTAATCTAGATGAATTAATAAAACTATTATCTGAAATAAATGGTATAAATGATATATCTTTAACAACAAATGGTATAACTTTATCAAAGCATGCGGAAAGATTAAAAAAGGCAGGTCTAAATAGAATAAATATATCTTTAGACAGTCTAAAGCCGGATAAGTTTTTTTCAATAACAAAAGGTAATATTAAGGATGTATTGGAAGGTATTAAAGTAGCAAAAGAGGTTGGTTTAGAGCCTGTAAAGGTCAATATAGTTGCTATAAAAGGTGTTAACGACGATGAAATACTTGATTTTGTAGAGTTTGGAAGGGAATATGGAGTTGAGATTAGATTTATAGAGATGATGCCGATAGGTGCAGAACAGATTAATTGGAGTTTAAACAAAGTTAGATTTTTAACGGAGATAAAGGAAAAGATAGAGAAACATTACGGAAAGTTAATTCCTACCTTTTCAATTGGAAGTGGGGCGGCAAGAGTTTATAAACTACCTAAACTTAATGTAAAAATAGGCTTTATTACTCCACTGTCAAATCCATTCTGTGATGGATGTTCCAAGTTAAGACTTACTGCAGAAGGTAATATAAAACTATGTTTAAGGACAGATGAAGAAATACCAATAAGAGATATTGTTAGAAACTCATCAGAAAAAGAGCTTGAAGATTTTATAAAAGATGTGGTGATAATGAAAGAAAAATCTAATCAAAATATTATCAATTCAGGCTATAAATTTTCAGATTGTCGTAGATTAATGGTATCAATAGGAGGATAAAAAAAAGAAAAATTAAGATATTAAATCTTCTAAAAAGTCTATATCTAATATTTCTATTTTATTCCTTTCTGTGCTTATATGTCCCTCTTTCTTCCATTTACTCATTA
>CAZEUK010000165.1:0-3339 GCA_964514535.1 uncultured Aquificales bacterium | reverse complement strand
GAGGGAAGCCACTGCACGGATATTTGGGAGTAATCCCTATATCCTTGTAAGCTATGCCTCGTTGAAGCAGGAAGCCCCTAACTTTAGTTAGGGAAGGAGGTCACTTTGATTTAAAAAAAGGTAAAGTATAACATATTAGAGATAGAATAGCTGACGAGAGTAATATAAATAGATGGACAAAAACAGATGACAGTATAGCTGTTTCCTTATCAACTCCTAAAAATATCAGTATTCCAATATAACCAGCCTCATAAGTTCCTATACCTGCAACACCATGTATAGGTAGTATAGTCGTAAGGTCAGCTGAAGCTGAAGCAAAGAAATTTTCTAGAAAAGAGATATTTATATTTTTAGGTAGAACAAAATAAAAGCTTGAGAATTTAAATATATAGGTAGCTAGTGATAGTGAATAAAGTATTAGTATATTTTTTAAACTTAAAACTTCTTTATGGAAATCCTGTAATTTTTCTATTTTTATAAATCCAGTTAAAAATTTTATAATGTAAAAAAGGAATGGAGATAGTATTAAAAGAATAATTCCGTATATGAGATAACCTTTATAAATCAATAATGATACTGCAAATACCACACCTAAAGATATTGCATCAAATATCCTAACAGTTATGAAACTTATTGCAGATTGATTAAAAGGTATATTTTCCTTTTTTAACATATAAAAAAAAGATATTTCTCCCGTCCTGAACGGTAAAAATATATTGAAAACAGTATTGTAAACTGTAAGTTTAAATAACTTTTTAAAATCTTTTATAGTTAATGTAATCTTCCATCTGTAAGCTCTCGTTATGTAGCTTAAACTGTAAATTGAAAATGCCAACAGTAGATTTACAACTGATATTTCTTTTAAAAATTTAAAAAATTTTTCAAAACCTATAATTTTATAAAAAATATACACAAATCCTAAACTTACTAAAATTGAGACCGTTAACTCAAATAGCTTTATATACTTACTCTTTATCTTTTTCATTATTATCTTCGTTGTTTAATACATACTTTTGAACATCTTTATACATATTTCTAAAGCCTGCCAACACTCCAAAGAAGAAAAAAAGTATAGTTAAAATTGGTGATGTATTGAAAAATTTATCCAGATAATAACCAATTAAAACACCTACAACTATACCTGATACAAGATGTAATCCTATAGTTGATATGGACAGATATTTAAAAAATTTTTTATTCATTGTGCCTTATGTTTTCCAAATTTGTAATTAATAATGTATCTAGCGATTAAAGTAATCAACAGTATGAATAATGTTATCACTAAAGAAGCTGCCCAAGCCTGCTTATGCCAGTCGTCATATGGTCCCATTGCGTATGTGAATATCATAACAGTTAAAGATGATATAGGCTCATTCATATCTAAGGTAAAAAATTGATTGTTAAAAGATGTAAATAGTAAAGGTGCAGTTTCCCCAGCAACACGGGATATGGATAGAATTACTCCGGTGATTATACCTGTTATAGCTGAACGGTAAACTATGTCTTTTATAACCCTGTAGTATGAAGCTCCTAAAGCAAAAGCCGCTTCCCTTAAAGTCCAAGGAACTAAAGTTAACATATCCTCAGTTGTCCTTAGAACAACAGGTATCATTATAAATGCTAAAGCTGAAGCCCCAGCCCAGCCGTTAAAACCTTGAATTCTATCAATAAGTTTAGGGGATAAGTATATAAAAACTCCTATACCAAATAAAACTGTTGTTAAAACCACTGTAATATTTATTAGATTTACTGTAGACCTAGATTTTATTGATATATTAGACAATACTTTATTTACTATCATATTCAATATTCCACCGAATATAACTGCAAGTATTACAGAAAGGAATAAAACCCCAAAAACAGCTCCCAGATTTATACTACCTATAGGTTTAACCATAATAGAGTATATAAATGTACCTATAACTATTGAAGGGACACTTACCATAATATCAGATAGTATTGATACTATCCTTGCAAATTTAGTTCCCCGTGCGTACTCTGCGATAAAAGTGCCTGCCAGTATCCCTAAAGGAACACCTATTATAGTTGCAAAAAAGACTATCTCCAACTGTCCAACAAAAGCATTCCTTAAACCACCTTCTTCCATTCCCGGTGGTGCAGGGTCTTTTAAGAAAAGGTCTAAACTTAGACCTGCTATTCCATTTTTTATAACGTCAAATAGGATGAAAACTAGCCAAAACAGGCCAAATACTGCTGAAAATGTTGATAATGATAAAGCTATAAATGATATTATTTTTCTCTTTTTTACCGTTCTATTCATCTCTTAAGACCTCTTTCAGCTCTCAATAGGAAGTATTTAGCTATTACTAAAACTACAAAGCTTAGAACGAACAGGATTAATGCTAAATAGAATAATGCAGATAGATATAAATCTGTATCTGCTTCAGTAAACTCGTTTGCTAGAGTGACTGTTATAGTAGTTGCAGGTTGAAAGATAGAAAGATGTATATCTAATTTATGTCCTATGACGAAGGCAACAGCCATCGTTTCCCCTAAAGCTCTCCCTAAAGCTAAAACCACACCTCCATAAATCCCTAATTTTGAGTAAGGTATCATAACATCTTTTATTACTTCCCACTTTGTAGCTCCCAAAGCGTAAGCACTTTCCTTCATAATGTTTGGTGTTAAGTTTAAAGCATCCCTTGATATACTAGCTATGAATGGGATTATCATAATCCCTAGAACAACACTGGCGGTAAATATGCTAACGCCCATTATTTCGCCTTGAAAGATTATACCTATAATAGGAATTCTACCTAAGGTATTCTGTAAAAAAGGCTCTACATACTCCCTCATTATAGGGGCTAGTGTAAATAAGCCCCACATACCGTAAATTATACTTGGAATAGCCGCCAACATTTCTATTGTTATACCTAACGGCGTTTTCAAAAAGTTAGGGGCAGTTTCAGATAAAAATATGGCAATTCCTACACCTACAGGAACAGCAACAACTAGGGAAAGTATGGTAGTCATTATTGTTCCGTAAAGTGGTGCAGCAGCTCCAAATATTTCTTTTACAGGGTCCCAATCGTTAGTTATTAAAAACTTTATAACTCCGAACTTTTCTATAGCTAATGAGCTCTCTTTATATAAAACAAAAAGGACAGAGAATATTAGAATTAAAACAAGTAAAGCCGATAAAAATGATACTGAACCAAAGAATATATCAGCTAAGGATACTCTAAAAAATTTTTTCATTTTACAACCTAAGTAAATAAACCTTTTTAGATTTATTGATACAGATTATAACATTAATAATTTTTATCTTTTGTTAAAAGATTGTTAAATAAGTTATGTTATTTAAATTGATGAAATGAA
>CAZEUK010000164.1:0-3379 GCA_964514535.1 uncultured Aquificales bacterium | reverse complement strand
GATATTATCTTAGCTTTATTTAATATAAAAATTGATAACGAAATAAAAATTATAAATGATGATATATATAAAAAAATTTTCTTCATAAATACTTCCTTTAAACTTGTATAACTAATCCTTTAAAACATTAACTTTTTCTTCAACAAATTTATTTCCATCTAAGACCCAGCTTTTCCAATCCTCAGCTTTTCCTTTTCTAACAGAAAGGATAATGTAGGACATATCAGGTTGTGCAAAGGTCAAGTCTGTTTGGGATGGTCTATTTGGATGGTCAGGATGTGTATGATATATACCTACAATATCTAATCCCTTTTTTGTTGCGTAATCTTCAACTTTTAGGAAGTCTTTAGGTGATATTTCAAATCTGTCGTTAGCCCTCTCCTTATTTTGATTTTCAACTTGAATAACTTCTAGAACTTCCCTCGTATCATTTTCAAAATCTATCTTTCCTATTAAAAAGCCACATATTTCATAGGGATAACCTTCTTCTCCCTGTTTCTTTATTTCTTCTACCAAACTTTCAGAAATTACTAGCATACTCTATAAAACCTCAAAAAATTTTTCCCTATATTAAGTTATTATAGTAATGATAGATTTAACAATGAGATAGGTTTTACAAATATGATAATATTTAAGAATAACTTATACAGACTAGGATTTAAGGAGATATGAGAAAGGTATTATTTATACTTCCAGTTGTTTTGTTTACAGTTTTAAGTTGTTCAAAATCGGAATACTTTGTTGATAAAAAGGTTTACTACAAAGGTATAGAACTTTATAAAAAAGGTGAGTATGACGACGCAAAAGATTATATAAAGGAAGCTATATACAAAGCTAAAGGTTTAACTCCTGAAGAGTTAATGTATGCCAGATTTTATTTGGCAAATATATACTACAAAGATGAAGACTATGTTGATGCTATAGTTGAGTTTGAAGAATTCCTTTCACTATTCCCTACTTCACCTTTAACACCTGAAGCATTGTATAAACTGGCAGATAGTTATTTAAAAGTGTCCCCTGACCCAGATAGAGATTTAACATATGCAAGGAAGGCCTTAGAAAAGGCTGAAGAGTTAATATCTAGATTTCCCAACTCAAAATATGTCAGTTATGCTAAACAGGTTATAAAAAGAGTAAAAGAAATGGAAATAAAACATTATAAAAATATTGCTTATCTATACAACAGACTAGGAAAGTATTACTCTTCCGCAAGGTATTACCAATATATACTTGATGAATACGGTGATTATGCAGATAAGGATAGAATAAAGTTTTTAAAGGCAAAAAACTTAATAAAGATAAAGTATCAGTATGAAGATGAAATTAAGGAAATTAACGAAAAGTTAAGGGAAATTGATAATAAAATTAGAAGGGCTAAAAGTGAAGAAGAAAAAAAGGTCTTACAGAACAGGAAGAAACTGTATGAAGAACATCTGAATAAATTGTTAACTAGAATTAAAAAAGGTAAAGAAGAAGCTATAAACATATTGACTGAACTGTCTAAAAAACCTACATATAAATACCAAGCATTAAAATTACTAAGGGAGGTAAAGTAAAGATTATTAAAAAAATATTAAAGGAGATATACCAAAGTATAGAAGATAAAAAGGGAAAAGATACGGTTATTTTAGATGTTAAAGGAATATCACCTATTACAGACTATATAATCATTACTTCAGGAGATGTGCCACCACACACACAGGCTATAGCAGATAACATTATAAAGAAACTAAAGGAATTGGGAGAAAATCCAATATATGTTGAAGGTATAGACGAAGGAAGATGGATTGTTTTAGATTATGGGGATTTTATAGTAAATATATTCCTACCTGAGTTAAGGGAGTATTATAATCTTGAGTGGTTATGGTCTGACGCAAAAAGGATTAATCCAAAGGATTTGTAAATGGCAATAGGCATATTTGATTCAGGTATTGGCGGATTAACTGTTTTTAGAGAAATATCTAAAGAATACCCTGATACAGATATTTATTATCTTGGGGACACTGCCCGTGTTCCCTACGGCAACAAATCAAAGGAAACTATTATCAGATACAGCTTAGAGTGTGGAGAGTACTTAAAAGGATTTAATATAGATGTTTTAGTTATTGCCTGTAATACTGCATCGTCATATGCATTAGATATATTAAAAAATTATTTAAATATTCCAGTTATTGGAGTTGTCTTACCCGGTGTAAAGACTGCCTTAAAGTTTACAAAGAATAAAAAGATTGGAGTTATCGGAACAACTGCCACAATAAAGAGTAATTCCTATAAAAAATTTCTTTTAAAAGAAGATAACAATTTAGAAGTGTATCAAAAACCTTGTCCTTTATTTGTTCCATTAGTTGAAGAAGGTATGTTAAACAATCAGATAACGAAACTTATAATTAAAGAGTATTTAGATGAGTTAATAGGAAAAGGTATAGACACTTTAATTTTAGGATGTACCCATTATCCATTATTAAAGGACAGTATAAAATCACTATATCCAAACATAAATATAGTGGACAGCTCAAAAGCTACTACCGAGTTTTTAAAGGATATTTATAAACCTAAAAAAGAGAGTGGATTAAGAAGAATATTTATTACCGATGAAAGTCAAAATTTTATTAAATTGAAAAACATACTTTTAGAAGAAGATGTGGAAGTGGAAAAACTTGAGTTGTCTAGAATATGTAAACTGTAAAGTTTTTCAATTGTTAGTTTGGGAATAGGCATTAAAAAGCCTTATAAAATCATCAACTGATAACTCTTCAGCCCTTGCGGTAGGTTTTATATCTGCCATTTCCAATATATCAGGATTTATCTTTGACTTTAACATCTTTCTCCTATGGGAGAACATATCCGATACAAACTTTTTATAATCTTTCATTTTTTCAAATGGAATAGGTAATTCTTCCTTAGGAGAAAGTTTTACAACTGCAGAAACAACCTTCGGTGGTGGTGAGAAAAATCTAGGTGGAACACTCATAAGATACTCTGTATTGAAAAATGTTTGTAAAAACACTCCCATAAATGAATAGGATTTATTTCTTGGCTTGGCAACTAACTTTTCTGCAACTTCTTTTTGTACCATAAAGATGTTAAATCTAATTATATCTATGTAAAATGCAGTATCTATCAGTATTAATGAAGCTACATTGTAAGGTAGATTTCCAACAATCTTTATTTTTTCATCTTCATAAAACTCCCTAAGATTAACATCAAAATAATCTTTCTTTATAAGAATAAAGTTTGAATACTCTTTTAATCTTTCCTCAACAATAGGATAAACCCTTTCGTCTATCTCTATTCCGTAAAGTTTTTTAGGATTTCTACTTAATATCTCCTCTGTTAACTGTCCAGTCCCTACTCCAATCTCAACAATAATATCCTCATT
>CAZEUK010000163.1:0-3422 GCA_964514535.1 uncultured Aquificales bacterium | reverse complement strand
TGAACAAGCACAGATAAAATCTGTAAAAGACGAAGAAAAAGAAAGGGAAAAGGCACAGGCTGAGGAAAGGGAAAGAAGAAAGGAAAGTAAGGAAGAAAAGGCAGAGTTAGAAGCATTGAGAAAACTGTTAGAAAGTACAAATAAAAAGAAAAAGAAGAAAAAGAAAAAGAAAGAGAAAGAAGAAAAACAAGAAACTGAAAAACAGGAAGAAGATGAAGTTAAAATAGCCATAATACCTGAAGTATTAACTGTAAAAGATTTATCAGAAATCTTAGATATTCCGGCAAATCAGATAATCTTAGAATTAATGAAAAAAGGTATATTTGCAACTGTAAATCAAAATATAGACCCTGAAGTTGCTTTGGAGATAGCAGAAAGCCATGGCTTTTTAGCTGAGATAAAGAGGGAAGGTGAAGAAGTAAGTATAACTGAAGAGCTTCCAGAAGAAGAAAAGGCAAAACTGTTAGGGGAAGAAAAAGAAGAAGAAGGGGAGTTGGTGGAAAGACCACCTGTAGTAACTGTTATGGGACACGTTGACCACGGTAAAACTACCCTATTAGATACAATAAGAAAAACAGATGTTGCGTCAAGGGAAAAAGGTGGAATAACCCAGCATATAGGTGCTTATAAGATAAAACTAGACAACGGTAAAGAGATAACCTTCCTAGACACCCCCGGCCACGAAGCATTTACAACATTAAGGGCTAGAGGGTCAAAGGTTGCAGATATTGCAGTTTTAGTTGTTGCTGCAGATGACGGTGTTAAACCACAGACAGTTGAGGCTATAAATCACGCAAAAAGTGCAAATGTTCCTATAATTGTTGCAATTAACAAGATAGATAAACCGGGAGCTGACCCTGAAAGAGTTAAGAGAGAGCTATCCCAATACAACCTTATACCTGAAGAGTGGGGCGGTGATACTATAATGGTCCCCGTTTCAGCTAAAACAGGGAAAAATATTGATGAGTTATTAGAAAATATCCTTTTAGTTGCAGAACTACTTGAGCTTAAAGCTAATCCAAATAAACCTGCAATAGGGACTGTTATAGAGTCTAAGTTAGACCCTAAAAAAGGAGCAGTTGCAACTGTATTAATAGAGAATGGGACATTGAAAAGGGGAGATTATTTCGTCGCAGGTCATACATGGGGTAAAGTTAGGGCTATGTTAGACGAAAGAGGAAACAATCTTAAAGAAGCTGGCCCCGGTACTCCAGTTGAGATTTTAGGTTTTCAAGAAGTTCCAAAGGCAGGTGATAAATTTATCGTTAAATCTTCAGAAAGGGAAGCAAGACAGTTAGCAGAACAGAGAAAACAAAAGTATGAGGAGGAACTTTTAGCAAAAAGAAAAAGATTACATCTTGAAAATCTGAAAGATGCTAAAGAGATAAATATTATTTTAAAAGCTGACGTTCAAGGTTCTTTAGAAGCAATAATCAAATCAATAGAAGAATTAGCTAAAAAGTTTGAAAATGTGAATATAAATATTGTTCACAGTGGAATAGGTGCTATTACAGAAAGTGATGTTATGTTAGCGGCAGCCTCAGACGGTATAGTTATAGGCTTTAACGTTAGACCAGATGCTGCAGCCAGAAGAGCGGCTGAAGAAGAAAATGTTGATATTAAAATATACGGAATTATATATGATTTAATAGAAGACCTAGAAAAAGCGTTAAAAGGTCTATTAGAACCTAAGAAGAGGGAAGAACTTCTCGGTATATGTGAAGTTAAAAAGATATTCAGAATTAAAGGTGTAGGTACTGTAGCAGGTTGTATAGTTATTGAAGGAGTTATAAGAAGAAACTCTAAAGCTAGACTTGTTAGAGACGGTGTAGTTATATACGATGGGGAAATATCCTCACTTAAGAGATTTAAAGATGATGTAAAAGAAGTTGCTAAAGGTTATGAATGTGGATTAATGTTAAAAGACTTCAACGACATTAAACCGGGAGACCAAATAGAAAGTTATGAAATAGTAGAAGAAAGGGAAGAATAAATTTTTAGGTTTTAAAAAATGAAGATATTAATGATTGATAACTATGACAGTTTTACATATAACATTGTTCAATATTTATATGAGCTGGGAGCGGATGTTGAGGTTTTTAGGAATGACCAGATTACAGTTGAAGATATAGAGAGTATGGAAGAAATAGACGGTATAGTTATATCTCCCGGTCCCTGTACTCCAAATGAAGCAGGTATATCTGTTGATGTTATAAAAAGATTTAAAGGGATTTATCCAATACTAGGAGTATGTTTGGGACACCAATCAATAGGAGTTGCTTTTGGTGGAAAGATTGTAAAAGCAAAATGTTTAATGCATGGTAAGTTGTCAGATATATATCACAACGGAAAGGATTTATTTGAAGGAATACCATCACCTTTTAAAGCAGTAAGATACCATTCTTTAGTAATAGATAAAAACAGTATTCCGAAAGATATAGAGATTACAGCTTGGACTAAGGAAGATGATGAAATAATGGGAATAAAACATAAAAAATATGGTATATGGGGAATTCAATTTCACCCAGAGAGTATATTAACTGATTACGGAAAAAAGATTTTAGAAAATTATTTAAAACTGACTGAAGAGTATAGGTTAAAGACTGGATAGAATGTTAATAGATATAAAGTTAAATAACTTTGCAATATTTATAAACAATTATTTAAATTTCTCTCCAGAAATAAATATATTTATCGGCAAAAACTCAACGGGAAAATCCCTACTAATGAAGCTTATATATTCTATTGTCTCAACACTTAACCTATATGGGACAGAAAAAAATAAAGAGATTATAGAATATGAAATATCAAAAAAATTAAAAAATGTTTTTTTAATAGACAAAGTAGGAAGGTTAACTACAAGAATAAAAGGAAGTAAAAGAACAGAAGTAGAGATTAATTTTAAAGATAGTTTTATAAAGTTTGATTTTTCAACAAAAAGTGAGAGGATTAAGATAAAAGATTTTCAAAGGAATAAAATAAAAAATGGGATTTATATACCTACAAAAGAAATTATATCTATGATGGATAGGGGATTTATAGGTCTGTACGAAAGTTATCAATTTATGGAGGAAATGTACTACGATTTGGCAAAAAAATTAGATAAACCTATTCAAAAAGGTAATTATGACAAAAAAACACAAAAGTTGTTAAAAAAACTTTCTTTAGATGAGTTATCAAAAATTACAAGAAAGGAAAATGAGTTTTTTACTTATATAAAAGGAATAGGAAATTTGGAAAGTAAATTGGTGGCGGAAGGCTATAGGAAATTAATGATGTTAATATATCTAATTAAAAATGGTGAGTTTACCAATAGTGGTTATTTATTTTGGGATGAACCTGAGGTTAATTTAAATCCAGCCTTAAGTAAAGCAATAGTAGAGCTTCTGATTTTCTTATCTAAAGAGTTTAAAACTCAGATA
>CAZEUK010000162.1:0-3456 GCA_964514535.1 uncultured Aquificales bacterium | reverse complement strand
TCCTTTGGATAGTTATAGATAACAACAGGCTTTTCTTTTCCCAGTTTCTCCTCCAAATAAAAACTGTAAAGGATAAAAAACATTTCCTTCCAGTCATCAGGATTTAAATTTGAGTGTTTCATCTTAGATTTCTTCAAAAATGAATACATTGATTGGTTATCGTAAATATCTACTCCAAGATACTTTTTAAAGGCATCTTCAACTGTTAATATCTCCCAATCTGTTAAATCGTATTCTACACCTTTAAAAACAATCTTAGGCTTTTTGTGAATAGCTATCGCAGACTGGATAAAAATATTTTTTGTGTCCTCTATTAAATCAAATAAATCGTATTCTACCCTGTACCACTCTAACATTAAAAATTCTGTTTTATGTATCTTTGAACCTTCGTAATTCCTAAAAACTTTTGTTATTTGATAAATATCTTCCTTTAATTCAGAAAGTATTTTTTTCATTTCATACTCAGGTGAAGTATGTAAATAACCTGTCCTCTCTACACCGTCAGATTTAAAATATTTAAGCTCTAATGGATAAACATTACTGTCTAAATTTGGATAATCCCTTAAAATATCCGTTATTACCTCTGTAGCTCCAGTTAACTCAAAATAATTCCTTATAGCTTTTAATATCTTAGACCTAGCCTTTAAAAATTTTGTGTTTATCATTGCTCTTTAAAAATTTTGTTTATTGCCTCTTTTATGTTTGCAACTTTAATAATTCCTCTTTCGTCAATATCAGTAGATTTTGGGACAATTATACTGTCTATATTAAATCTTTTACACTCTTTAATCCTTAAATCTGTGTAATAGACAGAACGGGTTTCCCCAGTTAATCCTAACTCTCCAAAAACTGCTATATTAGGTGGTATAGGTTTATCAAAGTAAGATGACGCTATAGCTAACGCCAAAGGTAAATCAACTGCAGGCTCACGGATGTATATACCACCTACAATATTTATAAAAATATCCTTATCTCCAAGTTTTAAGCCTGCCTCTTTTTCTAGAATTGCAGTTA
This sequence comes from uncultured Aquificales bacterium, assembly GCA_964514535.1. Lineage (GTDB taxonomy): Bacteria > Aquificota > Aquificia > Aquificales > Hydrogenothermaceae > QNZC01. The sequence continues at coordinate 2,442 of CAZEUK010000162.1, read as the reverse complement.
TTATTGAAAGTTTGTTAATGTCTATACCTTGAGTTTTTCTCTGTGGAACAGGGTAAAATGTTTTTGATACTAAAGCCTGTATCTCAACTAAGATTGGTTTTGAACCTTCTGTAAACGGAAAAATTACACTTCCAGATTTATTTTTAGGTTTCTCCTGTAAAAATAATGCTGAAGGCTCATTAACTTCCTTCAGGCCTGAAGATGTCATATTAAAGACCGCTATCTCACCTGTTGCACCAAATCTATTTTTTATAATCTTTAATACCCTGTAAGCCTGTCCCCTTTCACCTTCAAAGTAAGCTACTGTATCAACTAAATGCTCTAAAATCTTTGGTCCCGCAATACTTCCCTCTTTAGTTATCTGTCCCACCAATACGGTGGCTATTCCTTTTTGCTTGGCTATTTCTGTTAATCTACCGCTACACTCCCTAACCTGTGAGACTGAACCTGCCACACTTTCAAGTCTAGATGAGTAAACGGTCTGTATTGAATCAATAATTAGGAAGTCTGGATTTAATTTTTCAATTGCAGAAAGTATATTATCAAGATTTGTTTCAGATAAGATGTAAAGGTTTTCTGATATGGCGTTTAATCTTTTACCTCTTAGGTATATCTGATTTACAGCCTCCTCACCTGATATATATAAAACTTTCTTTCCATTAACCGCTATATTGTAAGCAACCTGTAGAAGTAAAGTTGATTTACCTATTCCCGGCTCACCTGACAGTAAAATAACCTGTCCGTTAACAAACCCACTGTAAAAGGCTTCATCTAAATTTTTAAAACCTGTTGATAACCTAGATAGATTATTTTCTTCCCTTATATCTGTAATAGGTTTTATATCTATTTCTATATTAGCTTTATCTTTTTCCTTTGTAGTAGGGGTTAATACCTCCTCAGTTATACTGTTCCAACTTCCACAGTTGGGACACTTACCGAACCATCTAGGATAGTAAGCTCCACATTGGGAACATACATAACGGGTTTTATTTTTAGCCATCAAATCCTAAAGTTTTAGATATTTCTTTTGCAGTTTCTAATAAATCCGTTTCAAACTTGTAAACATTGTTTGGATTTAGTCTGCTTATTGGGGCAACAATTGAGATTGAAGCTATATTTTTTCCTGATTTATCCTTAATAACCGTTGCTACTTCTGACACTTCAGGCTCTGTTTCCTCAAAATCGTATTTAAGTTTAAACTCGTTTGTGTTATTAGATTTTAAAACTTTCCCAGATGCTGTTGTGTCTGCAGGGTATCTTTTTGCAATTCTAGAGCCGACTAGGACAGCTTTTTTACTCTCTTCCATCTGTATATAGACAACTTCATCGTTATGTAAAATTGAGAGATAAACTGTTTCACCGGTCTTATTTCTCAACTTTTTTAAAAATGGTTTAGCTTCAAAGAAAAAACCTAGATTATGTATGTAAGCCTTTTCTAAAAATAGAAATCCCATACCTAAACGGTAATCTTTATTTTCGTCCTGCTCAACGAGACCTTTTTCAGACAAGGTAGCTAACAGTCTAAAGACGTTGTTTTTGTTTAAACCTAGAATATGGCTTAACTCTGTTACGCCTACAGCATCTCTGTCCTTTAAAACATCTATTAAGTCTAACGCTTTCTCAATGGCGGTTTTATTTCTTTTTTTCTCCATAATTTAAAGCTTTTAAAAATTTTTAAGACAGTTCAAATAAAAATTCTAACATATTACCTTCCCTTTTCCAGACTTTTTGGCTTGGTAAAGTTTTTCATCAGCCTTTTCTATCATCTCAAATGTGTTGGAACTGTCCCATATTCCCTCAACACCACCGCTAAATGTTATTTTTAATGTATGTCCCAAACAGCATATAGTTTTTGATTTTAATTTTTCCAATATCCTGTTTAATGTTTTACAGGCTTTTTCTTTTTTAGTAAATGGAAACAGTATTAAAAACTCTTCCCCACCGTATCTAAATATGAAATCACTTTCCCTTAAAGAGTTTTTCAATTCATCTGCTATTTTCTTTAAAACACAATCTCCTACTATATGACCGTAAGTATCGTTTATCTTTTTAAAATCGTCTATATCTATTATTCCTATTGATAAGGGCTTGTTAGATATTTGGGCTATCTGAAATTGGGAAGGAAGTATAATATCTAAAGCTCTTCTATTAAAAACTCCTGTTAAAGGGTCAATCTTGTTTTCTTCCGAATATTTCACTGCAATATTAACCGACGCCAAAGATATAAATTTACTTATTAATTTAACAAATTCCATATAGGCAGGTGTTAGTATTATAAATTTTCTATGTAAAATTGATGTATATATTATGAACGCAAGATTAATTAACCTGTTATGTATATCCTTTAAAACCAAAAAATCCTCTTTTTTAAAGAATTTGGAAAATTTTCCGTTCTGTGAGTTAAAAACGGGAACATAACCTGTGTAATTACTTTCAGAAAGT
>CAZEUK010000161.1:0-3458 GCA_964514535.1 uncultured Aquificales bacterium | reverse complement strand
TATAGGATTTATTTTTGTAATACTCATAACCGAAATTATACAGTAAACGAATATAAGGAAAAGGTTTTTAAAATCTTAGAAAAAAGAAAAGAGACAGCTATAGGAACAGATGTTATAACAGGTTTTCCTACAGAGACAGAAAAAGATTTTGAAGAGAGTTATAAAAATTTAAAGGAAATTCCATTTGCCTATATGCATATATTTACCTATTCAGAAAGAAAAGGAGTTTACGCAGAAAAATTTGGAGACAGGGTTAAACCTCAAGAGAAAAAGAGAAGAACTAAACTTTTGATAGATTTGTCTAATGAAAAGAGTTTTAACTTTAGAAAGAGATTTTTAGATAAAACTTTAGAAGTTTTGGTAATATCTAAAAAAGATGGATTTAGGATAGGTATAACGGGGAATTATATACATATAAAATTTAAGTCAGATAAAGATATAAACACAATTACAAAGGTAAAATTAACTGAGATAGGGAAGGAAAGGGAAGACAACAAAGGTATAGAAGTTGTTTAACTCTTTCCGTTGTTATTGTTTGCCAAGCCGTGTTGAGTTTTTTCCCAGTAAAAAGGTTTAGTGAAAAGTTGCCATAAAGCCTTGTATGCGGCTATAGAGTGTAGTATCCAGTAGAACGGATTTAAAAAGGCGTAAGGTAATAAAGAAAACAATCTTCTTTTAAATATAGGTAGTAGATTTAAATACACAGCTAAAAAATTGCCTATAGTCAAGTTTATTAAAGCTATATAGTAAACTTCAGGTGGAAATATAGGCTTAACGATTTCCGTTCTTGTGATTAACCAGAAAATAAAAATAGCCCACAGTATAGGGTTAACTAAGAATATAAACGGCGTTCCACCTACAAGCATATTAAATGATAGATAACCTTTTAAGCCTGCCATCTTTATCATCTTTAAAGGCTCTCTGTTGTAAACTAACCAAGTTTGCATATATCCCTTTATCCATCTAGACCTTTGTCTAATCCAGTTTCCTAAACGGGAGTTAGCCTCTTCGTAAGTTGTACTATCAATAACTCCTATCTTATAACCGTTCAGATATGCCCTCATACCTAAGTCTGCGTCTTCAGTTGTATTGTAAGGGTCCCAACCGCCAAGCTCAATAAGTTTTTCAGTTTTAAAATGGTTAGATGTTCCACCTAAAGGTATAGGTAAGTTAAATTTTGACAATCCGGGAAGCATATAATCAAACCAGTAGGAATACTCTAAAGTGAACATTTTAGTTAAAAAGTTTTGATATGTATTGTAATAATTTAAATGTGCTTGAAAGCATATATACTTATCAGGATAGATTTTGAAGGCAGATACAGCCATCTTTAACTGATTTCTTTCAGGAATATCTTCAGCATCGTAGATAACAAGGTATTTTCCCCTTGAGAATATTAGACCGTAATTACAAGCTTTAGGCTTAGTCTTAGGTAAGTAATCAGGAACAACAATTGGAATAAAGTTGTAATCCTTCAGTTTTTCATCTTTTAAGGTTTTATTAACACTTTCTATTGTTTCTTTGTCATCTTCCTCCATAAGTATAAGTATCTCTATTCTCTCCTTCGGATAATCAAGTTTTGATAAACCTCTTAAAAGTTGATTTATAACCTCTTTTTCTTTATAAACAGGAATTAAAAGTGTATAGAAAGGCAATTCATCATCTTTAAGATTTTTCATCTCCTTTTTTACAATCTCTTTTCCTCTATCAAACTCACCGAAAAAGCTTAAAAATAGTTTATAGCCTATAAATAGGATATAAAAAACCTGAATTATAAAGTTTGTTATTATTAAGGTTTTTAATGCATTTACATAAAGACCGTATATAAAAACTAGTAATAATAGACCGAAGAACAAAGCTTGAGTTCTAGAAAACACAGAGTAAGCAGTTTCTATCTCAGGTCTAGGATTTAATCCTTCTAAAGTCTTCTTCCTTATTTGCTCATCGTAAACCTTCCTTACTAACTCATCAAACAGTCTTTTTTCAACCCATATATACTTTATATCTTTAGGAGAGAATAATTCTCTATACAGAGTAATACTGTCTCTACTGTAGGGAATTGTAGATACAAGAATTAGTATTCCATCTTTTAGTTTGATTGGAAATGTTTCCGTATCCATAACTGAGTTAACATCAACTTTGTTAGCTAAATCTTCATCAACATCTATTAGTTCTTTATCAAGAGTAAATACTGCATTACTTTCAGGGGTTTTTATCAATTTTAATTTATAAAAGTCAGAAATCTTCTTTATAAGCTCATTGTAAGGAACAAACTTAAATATCTTAGAGATAATCTCTATATAGTTAACCCTGTTTTCCTTCCTATACTTAACAACCTTGTCAAACTGTTCAAGGTTTAAAATATCTTCAACAAGTAAAAAGTCTTCAAAGAAGACAAGATTTTTATCCATTTTTATTACCTAAACCTTTTTATCCGTTTTTCTTTCTTCTAACTAATTTTTTCATAACGAATATTTCAAGTAAGATTACAAATATAGCCAATACAGAGATTATTAACACTTTGTAGTTATTCCAGTAGTATATAAGACCTTTTTCAGAGACATACTCTACAGATATGAAGCTTCCGATGTTGTAAACAGAGTAATCACCGTTTTTAAACAGAACCAGATTACCTAATAGACTGTTAACATTGACAGGATTAAACATACTTACATCATTTAGAACATCTGAAGAGTTGATATAGGACACTACTAAAGTAGGTTTTTTCTTATAATCTATAACTTCCATAAAGCCTATACTGTTGTTAAAACCTAGGTTAAACAGTTTTTTACCGGTCTGTACATCAAATATTGAGAAACCTTTTTCATCTATTTTTAAAGGAACATTTCTATCATTTAGAACAGATTTAGCTTTACTAGATGTTAAAAACATAATTATATAGTCGTAATTGTTTGGATTTAACTCGTTGTAATCTTTATAGACGTCTAATTTAGTTATGTTTGGATTAATTTTCCCTAATACTTCTAAAATATGTGAAGCAGGTTTTAAGAGTTGTTTTCCATCAACTACAACAGCAACTCTACCGTTAACTATATTTAGGAAATCTCTAACTTTGTAAACTTTTTTTATGGTTTCATTCCATTTAAAATAACTGTTGCTATCAAGGGATACATTTATTTTAGGAACAGCTCCTATACACCTGTCTGAAGATGGATAATAGTTAACTTTTACATCTACCTTATTTAATCCTGCCCCTAATAAAGACTTAGGAATATCTATAATGTACCCTTTTCTTTTTGTAGCTTGAGATTTCAATTGATACGAGTTAACCAAATTGTTATTTACATAAATTTCTAAAAATGCTCTATCGTGCTCATCAATAGCAGAATGGCTTAAAAACATATAAAATTTGAGATTGTCAGGTATACCGCCTATCGTTGCGGTGTTAAATGGGATGTAAAAGCTTAATACTCCAACTCCAGAAATAGATAAATTAC
>CAZEUK010000160.1:0-3474 GCA_964514535.1 uncultured Aquificales bacterium | reverse complement strand
GTTCACGTTTCAGCATCAACAATTGCAGATGTGGAAGAGGAAGGAAAAGTTTGTGTTAATGCTAAAAAACTAACTGATATATCCAGATTACTACCATCTACAGAAGTTAATATTACTACAGATGATAATAAATTAAAAATAAAATCAGGTAAAACAAAATACTCATTACCTATATTTCCAATTGATGAGTTTCCACCTTTATATCCATTCCCTGAAAATATATCCTTTACTGTTGATGGAGATAATCTTTTAAAGGCTATAAATAAAACTATTTATGCAACATCAAAAGAAGAAAGTAGATTTGCCCTCCAAGGTGTTTTATTTAAATCTAACGGAAATCAAATTGATGTTGTGGCAACAGATGGACACAGACTGGCATTGTATAAAATAGAAAAGACAGGAGAGGGTGATATAGATATAATTCTTCCACAAAAAGCTTTAAATGAGCTAAAAAAATTAACTACAGATTTTGAAGATATTGAGGTGGCTTCAACAGACCAATACACATTCTTTAGAACTAAGGAATGGATGTTAATGACTAGAGTTTTAGAAGGTGCATTTCCAGATTATACACAGGTTATACCTTCAGAGTTTAGTATAGAGATAAAAGTTGATAAAAAAGGATTTATGGAAGCAGTTAAAAGGGTGTCAGCAATTATAGAAGGAGAGCCTAAACCTTTAAAACTTTCATTAAGGAAAGGTGTTTTAGAACTAAAAACATTTTCTCAGGAGTTTGGAGAGGCAGTAGATGAGCTGGAAATAGAGTACGAAGGGGATGATTTTACAATAGGCTTTAATGCTAAGTATGTATTAGATGCAATAAACGTTATAGACGAAGAGGAAATATACATAAAATTCACAAATCCTGAAGCCCAAACATTGTTTACACCTGTTGAGAATGAAAATTATATAGCGATAGTTATGCCTATGGAGATAAATTTTTAAAAGAGAAAGGAAAAATTAACTTTTTTGCTTCTTTTTTATATTTAAATAAACCATTAAAGCTGTTATCGTTGCAGGTGTAATACCTTCTAGTCTTGAAGCGTGTCCCAATGTTAAAGGCTTTGCCTTTGTAAGCTTTTGGACTGCTTCTTTCGTTAAACCGGGTACTTTTGAATAATCTATATCCTCAGGGATTTTAATATTTTCCAAATATCTCATCTTTTCGTTAAGTTTTTTCTCCCTTTCAAAGTATCCAGAGTATTTAACATTAATCTCAACTTCTTCAGCAACATAATCAGATTTAGGAATATCAAATCCATAATCCTTTAAGTCCTTAACTTTTACTTCAGGTCTTTTTAATAAATCAAATGCAGTAATTGATTTTTTCTCACCCTTTACCAATACCTTAGTTTTCTCATTTTTATATCTATCTATCCATCTATTTATATCTTCTTCCAATTCTTTCACAAATTTAAACTGTTCTTCTGTAATAACTCCTAGGTTGTAAGCTTTTTTATACAATCTCAATATTGGATTGTCCTGTCTTAAATACAACCTGTTTTCTGACCTAGATGTAAACAGTCTGTAAGGTTCAATAACTCCTTTTGTTGTTAAATCATCAATCATAACTCCGATATAGCTTTCATCTCTTCTAAGATAGAATAAATCTTTACCTTTAGACCTTAAAGCCGCATTTATTCCAGCAACTATTCCCTGTCCTGCAGCTTCCTCATAACCTGTTGTTCCGTTAAAATTACCTGCGTGGAAAAGCCCTTTTACCTTTTTAGTCTCTAAAGTTGGATATAACTCAGTAGGTGGCACTATATCATACTCTATAGCATATGCAGGCTTAAGGAGAATAACATTTTCCAATCCCGGTATAGACCTATACATCTCCCATTGTATCTCTTCAGGTAAAGACGTGGATAAACCGTTAGGATAAATACTGTTTCCGTTCCTTGTTTCAGGTTCTAGCCATACAGTATGCCTTTCTTTATTTGCAAACTTAACAATCTTATCCTCTATTGATGGACAGTATCTAGGTCCTACACCTGTAATAGCACCACCATATAAAGCTGTTCTATGTAGATTTTTTCTTATAATCTCGTGAGTTTTTGGAGTTGTATAAGTTATATAACAGCTAATCTGTTCCTTTTGTCCTTCCATAAACCAGTAAGAACCGTAAGGTTCTGTCCAAAAGGAGAATTTTGGAGCTGGTTCATCTCCTTTAGCTTCTTCCAATATATCCCAATTAATACTATTCTTATCCAGTCTTGCAGGAGTTCCTGTTTTGAACCTTTGAAGAGGAAAATCTAACTCTTTATAAAATTGAGGTAGTTTATTTGCAGGTTTTTCTCCCATTCTCCCTGCAGGTATCCTTTTATCTCCTATATGTATAACACCATCTAAAAATGTCCCTGTGCTTACCACAACAGCTTTAGCACCTATTTTTATCTTACCGTCTATCTCAACGCCTTCAACTTCATAACTGGAATGTTTTAAAAATATATTTGTAGCTTCCCCTTCTATCACAGTTAGATTTGGAGTATTTAAAACCTTTTTAGCCATATACTTTCTATACTCTTCCTTGTCAGCTTGGGCTCTTGGAGATTGGACAGCAGGACCTTTCCGTGTGTTTAACATCTTAAACTGAATACCTGTTTCATCTATAGCTTTTCCCATTTCTCCACCTAAAGCGTCAACTTCCCTTACAACGATACCTTTTGCTATACCACCTATTGCAGGATTACAGGGCATTAAACCGACCTTTTCTTTATCTAATGTTATAAGGGCAGTTTTTACTCCCATCTTTGCAGATATAAAAGCGGCTTCTAAACCTGCGTGTCCACCACCTATAACAACAACATCGTATATATCATCGTAAACTTTCATTTTATCTCCCTTTAAAAAAGATTTTTTATATCTAAATTTGTTAAGATTTTATAACAGTTTGGATTACTCAACAAAACAGTCTAAAGGATTTTATAAATTTAATCTAATTAGAAACATTGTTAAAAAATCTAGCTACTGATATATTATTTTATTCCAATTTTTAAATTATCAAGGAGGTTATATATGAGTAAAAGACCACTTATTGAGGAAGCCCTAAAAAAAGTTAACAATAGATATGAGTTAGTTCACGCAGCAGCTAAATTGGCTAAGAGATTGTATGAAACAGGTGCTGAAAGTTATTTAACTGAAGAAGGAGTACCATTAAAGAAAACTGTTATCGCTATAAATGAGATAGCTAAAGGTAGAGCTATAATATTTAAAAAAGATTAAAAAACAATATAACAAAATAGATGGACTATTTTTATGTTTTAAAAAAGGCCTTATACAATTACAAATTAGCTAGGTTTATTTTTGCCCTATCTCTAACTTTTGCCTATTTTATCTTTCAAAATGGTTTATCTATAAATAAAAATCTGTATTATGATAAAGTTACATTAGCAATATTTTTAGCCTATACCCTAGTCTCCTTTATATCTATCTTCATATCAAGTATAAAATTTTTAGATTTTTTACTGGATA
>CAZEUK010000159.1:0-3491 GCA_964514535.1 uncultured Aquificales bacterium | reverse complement strand
CCAGCTTATTAAATTCATTTTTCTATCCCTTTACTTAAATGCTGCTAAAAGTTTATCCGCTTTTTCTGCAATGTTAATATCAAATAGAGCAATAGTTGGTAAAAGCCAAGATACTCTAAATCTTGCATCACCGTCTTTGTTTTCTCCCCAGTAGGATAAAGCTACCCTACCGAAACCTGCATCTTTCTCTAAATCCTTCGCACCTCTTAAAAATCTTCTTGCAACATTTGGTAATTGTTCGTATGGAACAGGTTTACCTTCCTGTCCTCTCTGTTTTACCAATTCTGAGGCAGTTCCAACATTTCTTATAGCTTCTATTAAGTTATGAAGTTTATGTTTTTTAAAGTATGTGAGTAGTATTACCCCAGCAGGAACTCTTAATATTTCTATATTGCTGTCACCTTCTCTCAACTCTCCTATTATGTATGCTCTACCTTGGAACATTTCTATATGGGCGAATATCTTTTTATTTTTTGGTAATTCGTGGATTATTTCTTCAACTTCGTAATGTATATCATCTTCTACATACTTATCTCCAACATCTCTTTTTCCACTTTCAGCGGTAAAGTATGTTGTTTCTCCACCTTTCTTTCCTAATATTAGGTCAAATCCCCATCTCTTTAATGCTTTTAATTTAAACTCTCTCTCTTTTTCAGGTTGCCCCAAAGTTTCAAAAACTAATGTGTTTATAGTTTGTATCTCCCTTAATTCTAATAAATTCATATCTAACTCCAAATAAATTTTATATATCTATTATTATACTATTGATAAATATAATGTCAAGTTTTTTGATAAAAATTAAATCAATAAATCTAATTAAAATATATTAAAAATATGATTAATAGATACTTAATTTAAAAGAAAGATAAAATATTTCATCTATTTAATTAGAAGGAGTTTAATATGCCGTATAAAGATTTAAGGGAATTTATAGAAATTTTAGAAAAGGAAGGAGAATTATATAGAGTAAAAGAAAAAGTAAGTCCTATATTGGAAATAACAGAGATAGCAGACCGTATAATGAAGATGCCTGACGGTGGAAAAGCTTTACTGTTTGAAAATGTGGAAGGATATGAAGGAATTCCAGTTTTGATTAATGCTTTTGGAAGTGAAAAGAGAATGAAGTTAGCTTTAGAAGTTGAAAATTTTGAAGATATAGGTTGGAGACTTTACAGAATATTAAAGCCAGAAGTTCCAAACACATTTTTAGACAAATTGAAAAGAATTCCAGAGTTAAAAAAGCTTAATGATGCTCTACCTAAAACTGTAAAAACTGCTCCAGTTCAGGAAGTTGTAAAAATGGGAAAAGATATAAATATTTTTGATTTTCCAATTTTAAAATGTTGGCCAAAAGATGGTGGAAGATTTATAACACTTCCGCAGGTAGTTTCTAAAGACCCAGAAAACAATTTAAGAAATGTTGGAATGTATAGAATTCAACTTTTAGACAGAGATAAAGTTGCAGTCCATTGGCAGATACATAAAGGAGGTGCAAAACATTATTGGAAGTATAAAAAATTAAATAAAAAAATACCTGTTGCAATAGTTATAGGAGGAGACCCTGTTTTAACTTATGTTGCATCTGCTCCTTTACCTGAAGATGTTGATGAATATCTATTTGCAGGGATTATAAGAGGAAAAGGTGTAGAGTTAGTAAAATGTAAAACTGTAGATTTGGAAGTTCCAGCAAATGCAGAGATAGTTATTGAGGGATATATAGACCCTAATGAACCTTTAGTTGATGAAGGACCTTTTGGAGACCATACAGGCTTTTACACTCCTATAGAAAAATATCCTATGATGCATATTACTGCAATTACACACAGAAAAAATCCTATCTATTTAACAACTATTGTAGGCAAACCACCTATGGAAGATGGATATATGGGAAAAGCCACAGAAAGAATATTTTTACCTTTAGTTCAGTTTAACCTTCCTGAAGTTGTTGATTATAACCTTCCAGTTGCAGGATGTTTTCATAATTTTTGCTTCGTTTCAATAAAAAAGAGGTATCCGGGACATGCTTATAAAGTTATGGATGCCCTTTGGGGAATGGGTCAATTAATGTTTTCAAAACATATAGTTGTTTTTGATGAATGGGTTAACGTTCAAGATATAAATGAGGTTTTATGGATATGGGGGAATAATGTTGACCCTATAAGAGATGTTGTTATAAAGAAGGGGGTTGTTGACGTTTTAGACCACTCAACAGATTTTGTTGGATTTGGTGGTAAGATGGGAATAGATGCAACTACAAAATGGAAGGAGGAAGGATACAAAAGGGAATGGCCTGAAGTTATTGAAATGGACGATAAAGTCAAGGAAAAGGTAAAACCAATTGTTAATAAAATAGTCAAAGATATATTAAAAGATGAAATAGAAAAATTAAAGAAAAAGTTAACTTGATTTTTCTTTGTTTTCTTTCTTTGTTTTCCCTAATAATTCCCTCAATTTTGCTCCTATATCGGTAGCCCTCATAAGACTTTCTCCAATTAAAAATGCATCAACTTGATAATTGTCTTTTAAATCTTTTAACTGCTCATAATTTTCAAGACCACTTTCCGAAACTATAATTTCTGCTCCCTCTTCCTTTAATTTAGGTGCTAACTCTTTTGTTACATTTATATCAACTTCAAATGTATCAAGATTTCTGTTATTAATACCAATTATTTTTGCCCCACTCTCTAGGGCTTTATATCCTTCTTCTAAAGTATGGACTTCAACTAATGCCTCTAACTGAAAATCTCTTCCATACTTTATTAATTTTCTTAATTCTGACCTATCTAATATTTTTGCAATGAGAAGATAACTATCAGCTCCATAAGCCACTGCTTCTAATATCTGTCTTTCGTCAATGATAAAATCTTTTCTTAATAAGGGAACTGTTGTAAAGGGTCTTATCTGTAGCAGATAATCTACATCTCCTTGAAAATATTCCCTATCGGTTAGAACCGATATTGCCGCCGCTCCGTTTTGGTTGTATATTTGGGCTATTTCAATAGGATTAAAATCTTCCCTAATTACACCTTTTGAAGGGGAGGCTTTCTTTATTTCAGCTATTATATTTATTCCTTTTTTCTTTAATGCGTATTTAAAAGGTCTAACTTTATCTCTTAATTTAACTCTTTTAGCTATATAATTGATATAGTTAGGTGTATAATACTCTAACTCCTTTTTCTTTGTCTCAACAATTTTTTCTAGGATACTCATACTTCTCCCCAAAATATTTAATTAAAATTCTAAACTAATTTATGTGATTTCTTCTTTTATTTCTAGTTTAAATTGATGTAGGGAAATTTTAGAGAAAATTTAAAAAAATACAAAAATATAACTCCAAATTAACTTTTTTTTTACGTATAGTTGTTTTTTGAAAAGTAAAATTTTTTTATCTTAAAATGTTTAAACAAGACTAATTTATAAAAACTAAAGGAAAAACTTAATTTTCAGAAACAGCATTAAAATTAAGTAAATCCATATACTCCCATTCTCTA
>CAZEUK010000158.1:0-3521 GCA_964514535.1 uncultured Aquificales bacterium | reverse complement strand
TTTAAAATTTTTTTATTATCTAAATATTAGAGGTAAGTAAGATGGATAAGAAAAAGTTAGAAAATCTACAGGTTCATTTAAAAGTTGATGAAAAGATTTATCCACCTAAAGAGATAGTTGAAAGGGCTTGGATAAAGGATTATGAAGAGGTTTATAAAAAGTCAATAGAAGATAGGGAAGGTTTTTGGGATAAAGTGGCTAGAGAGTTGGAATGGTTTGAGCCTTGGGACAAAGTTTTAGAATGGCAACATCCTTATGCTAAATGGTTTGTAAATGGAAAGACTAATATAACTTATAACGCTTTAGATAGACACGTAAAGAATGGGAAAGGGGACAAAATAGCCTATATATACGTTGATGAGGAAGGAAACGAGGAAAAGATAACATATAGTGAACTTTTAGAAAAAGTTGAAGCATTCTCTAACGGTTTAAAATCTTTAGGCTTAAAGAAGGGAGATAGAGTATCTATATATATGCCTAACTCAATAGAGGCTATCGTATCAATGTTGGCCTGTGCAAGATTAGGTTTAATACACTCAGTTGTATTTGCCGGTTTTAGTGAAGGTGCTTTGAGAATGAGAATTGAAGATGCTCAAGCTAGAGCGGTTATAACTGCTACTTACACTAAGAGAAGAGGAAAAAAGATACCTTTACTTCCAACAGTAGAAAAAGCAGTTGAAGGTTTACAGAGTGTAGAAAAGATTATAGTTTGGGATAGGGATAGAGAAGGTGTAGTTAAAGAAAAAGATAACAAATTTGTAGATTTTTACGGCCTGTTAGATAAAAATAAAGGAAAATGTCCTGCTGAAGTAATGGACGCGGAAGACCCACTCTTCATTTTATACACCTCAGGGACAACAGGAAAACCTAAAGGAGTTCTACATACAACAGGCGGTTATATGGTTTATACATACTATACTGCAAAGATAGTTTTTGATTTACATGAAGAGGATATTTACTGGTGTACTGCAGATATAGGATGGATAACAGGACACAGTTATATAGTTTATGCGCCGTTAGTTAACGGTATAACATCTGTAATAATGGAAGGTGTTCCTACATATCCACATCCGGGAATATGGTGGGAGTATGTTGACAAATATAAAGTTAACGTATTTTACACAGCTCCCACAGCTATAAGAATGTTAATGAAGTTTGGAGACGATATACCAGCCAAATACGATTTATCTTCTTTAAGAATATTAGGTTCTGTAGGTGAACCTATAAATCCTGAAGCGTGGCATTGGTACTATGAACATATAGGTAGAAAAAGATGTGTAATAGTTGATACTTGGTGGCAAACGGAAACAGGAGGACATATTATAACTACCATACCTTCCTATCCTATGAAACCGGGGAAAGCAGGAAAACCATTCTTTGGAATAGAAGTTGCAGTTGTGGATAAAAACGGAGAAGAATTACCACCTAACACGGTAGGTTATCTAGTTATAAAAAATCCTTGGCCTTCAATGATGAGAAACTGTTGGGGACAACCTGAGAGATACAAAAAGTATTGGACAGAGATTAAAAACTACTACAACCCTGACGATTTAGCTTCTATAGACGAAGAAGGTTATATAATGATAGTTGGAAGGGCTGATGATGTTATATCTGTTGCAGGACATAGAATAGGGACTATGGAAGTGGAAAGTGCAATCGTTGAACATCCTTCGGTAGTTGAAGCTGCGGTTATAGGAAAACCTGACGAGGTTAAAGGAGAAAGAATAAAGGCATTTGTAATATTAAAAGAAGGAATAAAACCTTCAGAAGAGCTAAAGAAAGAGATACAAAAAACTGTAAGGGAAATACTTGGACCTATAGCTATACCGGAAGAGATAGAGTTTGTTGATAAACTACCAAAAACTAGAAGTGGAAAGATTATGAGAAGAGTTTTAAGGGCTAAAGAGCTTGGAATGGAGATAGGAGACTTATCTACATTAGATGATTAAAAGCATATAAAAAATAAAATGGTGTTTTATTTTTATTGAAATAAAGGTTAGTATCATCTATACTAATAAGAGAATTTTAAATTAATTTAGGAGGTAATATAGAATGAAAGTTAAAGTATCAGTTGACCCAGACTTATGCACAGCATGTGCATTATGCTATGACGAGCTTCCAGAAGTTTACGAAGATAGCGGAGACGGAATAGCTAAAGTTAAGGATGATATAGGTGGAGACGGAGCTATCATAGAGGGAGAATTGGCAGAGAGAGCATTAGAAATAACTGAAGAATGTCCATCAGGAGCATTAATTACTGAGGTTGTAGAAGAGTAATATCTTCTTAATCCAATAAATAGGGGCTTTTTTGCCCCTACAAAACAACAAATGGTATATCTAATATATATATTAACAATATTAGTAGGTTTATATGCATTCTTAACTAATTTTTCAGCTTTAATTGTTATCGGCTTTCCAGATAATCAATTAAAACTTAGTAAGTTTATGGTATCCCTTTTTCCAACACTAATAGGTCTATTTATGATATACTTCGGAACAACAAGTTTAATTAGTTTAATAAAGAAAAAAAATAAATCTTAATGGTAAGAGGTCTTTATATACACATACCTTTTTGTAATATTAAATGTCCTTACTGCGATTTCACATCTATAACTATTAACGATGAGAATATTTACAAAAAATATATTGAAACATTAAAAAAAGAACTGCTTTTTTATAAAAACGAAAATATTAATTTTGAAACTATTTACTTTGGCGGTGGAACACCTTCAATATTAAATCCTAAGTATATAGTAGATTTAATAAATTTTATAAAAGAAAATTTTAATATTATTAAAAATCCAGAGATTACAATTGAAGTAAATCCTAAAACTTATAGATTTGAAGATTTCTCCATTTTAAAAGAGTTTGGTGTAAATAGAATAAGTATAGGAGTACAATCATTTTTAGATAAAAATCTTAGGATATTAGGTAGAAATCATACATCAGAAGATAGTTTAAAAACGGTTGAAGACTGTTTAAAGGCAGGAATAGAGAATATTAACTTAGACCTAATCTTTGGGATACAAAATCAAACAGTAAAAGATTTAGAAGAGGATTTAAAAATTTACACATCTTTAGATATTAAACATATATCTGCTTATATGTTAACTCCATATGAGGAAACACCTTTAGGACAGTTGGTAAAAAACGGTTCTTTTAACCTACCTTCAGATGAGGAATTAGAGTATATGTATCAACTTATAATTGATTATTTAAAAAATAAAGATTTTTATCAGTATGAACTTTCTAACTGGGCTAAAAAAGGTTATCAATGTAAACATAATCTTTTCTATTGGGAAAATATCCAGTTTTTGGGTATTGGAGTATCCGCTTGGTCTTATATCAATAAAACAAGATTTGGTAATACTAAAAATCTTTTTGATTATATGGAAAAGGTAAATAAAGGAGTTAAACCTGTTTCATTTAAAGAATTTCTAACTGAAAAAGATTTAAAAAATGAAAAAATAATGTTAGGCTTAAGGCTTACAAAAGGTATAGATAAAAATTTAATAGATAGC
>CAZEUK010000157.1:0-3530 GCA_964514535.1 uncultured Aquificales bacterium | reverse complement strand
CTTTCTCTTAAACGTAGCTAATCTATCCTTTACTACTGAATGTAATCCTTCATTCCAAATCTCTAGTATTATTGAAATATAAAAAGAAAAAAATAGAAACTTCTCTATTAGTCCTGTAAAGAATTTTCTGATAGATACTCATAATCTGAAAGTAAAAAATCCAATGCTAAATCGCATACATCATAATAGAATGGCGTTTCTGCTATATCCCTTGCAGATAAAAGATATACAGGTGCCCACTGTCCCAAATGTTCCTCTATAAATTTTTTCTGAATATTTCTTAATCTATCTGCTTCTTGTATATTTTCCTGATTTAATGCTTCAAGTTCGTCTTTTGCTACAGTCATCATAAACTCAAATTCTACAGCTATATGGTCAGGTGCTAATGCTCTAGTTTCTGTTAAATCTATAGAGTATCCATGCTCCTGATAAAACATTAAGGCTGGATTGGTTACCGTAGGATTAATATAACCTTCATCATGCATAAATACTGATTGGTATGGATAAACATTTATTAAAAATATTGTCGTAAAATCAACGTTTAAATCCTCGTCAATTAACTTTTTCAAATCTTTTTTATAGAAATCTTCCCATTCTTTTGTTTTTGGGAACATATCTAAAATATCAGGATTTTCCTTTATTTTTCTTAATGTATCTTCGTCAATTTCCTCTATAAAAAGTCGCGATAAAAAACCATACATATTAATCCTTGCTTCTGTTTCTTTTATTCTATCTTCCATATTTTTAACTCCATCTCTACAGATATTCAGTTTAATGCTAAAATGTATCTGATTTAATCAAACTTTTCAAGTTAATCTAAATGATATGTTTTTCCCTAAATTCAACTTTACTTTGACTAAATCTAAGGTTGTTAATTTATGCCAATCTCTTCCTAAGATTAAACTATAACTAATTTGTTAAAACCTTTTATATAGACTAAATAAATTTGAATTCTTAACTGGCGTTAAGGTTAGTAGTTAAATTTTAACTGTATTCAAACAGTCAAAACTTGTAGTAATAAACAAATTTGTTTATCCTTTTTTCTGTAAAAATTATTAATAGATGGGGGATATAAGGGAATGTCTATTATTGTAAGTGTAAAAGGTAGAGAAGTTTTAGATAGTAGAGGAAATCCTACTGTAGAGGCTGAGGTAGAGTTAGACAGTGGGGTTATAGGAAGGGCTATTGTTCCAAGTGGAGCATCTACTGGAGAGACAGAGGCTTTAGAGTTAAGGGACGGTGATAATAAAAGATTTTTAGGAAAGGGAGTTTTAAAGGCTGTAGAAAATATAAATGTTAAAATTGCGGATGTATTGGTTGGAGAAGACGCTTTAAATCAAGTGAAGATAGACAGGTTAATGTTAGAGCTTGACGGTACAGAAAATAAGTCTAATTTAGGAGCAAATGCTATTTTAGCTGTAAGTATGGCGGTGGCAAAGGCTTCTGCTTTAGAGTTAGGATTACCACTTTACAGATATTTAGGTGGTGTAAATGCTAAAGTCTTACCTGTTCCTTTAATGAATGTTATAAATGGTGGGGCTCATGCAGATAACGGCTTAGACTTTCAGGAGTTTATGATTGTTCCAGTTTATGGGGACAGTTTTAAAGAAGCATTAAGGGCAGGGGTTGAAGTTTTCCATACTTTAAAAAAAGTTTTAAAGGATAAAGGGTTATCTACAAATGTTGGTGATGAGGGAGGTTTTGCTCCTGAGCTAAATTCGACTAAAGAGGCATTAGATATTTTAATGTTAGCTATAAAAAAGGCAGGTTATGAAGCTGGAGAGGATATACTTTTGGCTTTAGATGCTGCATCATCTGAATTTTACGATAAAGAGAGAAAAGTTTACAAATTTGAAGGTGAAGAGTTAACATCTAACGATATGATAATTCTGTATGAGGAATTAATAAGTGCATATCCTATAGTATCTATAGAAGACGGTTTGGCAGAAAACGATTATGAAGGTTGGAAAAGATTAACTGAGGTTTTAGGTAAAAAAGTTCAACTTGTTGGAGATGATTTATTCACAACAAATCCTAAACTTTTAGAAAGGGGTATTGAAGAGGGTATGGCTAACTCTATTCTGATAAAATTAAATCAGATAGGAAGTTTAACCGAAACATTAGATGCTATAGAGTTAGCTAAAATTAATGCTTACACCACAGTAATATCCCATAGGTCAGGTGAAACGGAAGATACATTTATAGCAGATTTGGCTGTAGGGGTTAATTCAGGTCAGATAAAAACAGGTTCTGCTTCTAGAACAGATAGAATAGCAAAATATAACCAGCTTATTAGAATTGAGGAGGAATTAGGTAAGGATGCAATATTCAAAGGGAAAGAGGTATTCAAGAGATTTAAAGTATGATGTAAAAAAATTAAAAGAAAAAAAATTAAAGGCTAAAACATTTACTAAAAGCTTAACTATAAACTCTGTTGTTGTAATTCTTCTCTCTCTTTACATTTCTTACCTTTTTATATTTAGTGATAAAAACATATTTAATTTTGCTGAGAAGGAAAAAAGGTTAGAACAGTTAACAGAAAAGGAGAAAAAGCTAATAATTCAAAGGGATAAACTAAAATCTGAGATAGATAATTTAAAAAATGACGATTTTGTTATAGAAAAATTAGCAAGGGAGCAGTTAGGTTTAGCCAAAAAAGACGAGGTAATATTTATAATACCTGAAGAGGAAACTGAAAAAGAGAAAAAAGAGGAGAAAAAAGATAAATGGATAGACAGAATAATAGGCAGAATAGGACATTAAAAGATTTAAAAGCTTTCTTATTTGACTTAGATGGAACTTTAATAAACTCTGCTGACGATATAGTAGAGGCCGTTAATTACACTTTAAAACAGTTAGGAAAGCAACCATTACCTAAAGACGAAATTGTAAAACATGTGGGATACGGTGGAAGAAAATTGATGGAAGATGTTCTACAAACCACAGACAAAGATTTAATAGATAAGGCTACAGAGATATTTAGGGAGTATTATTTTTCAAATCCTTGTGTTTATACAACACCTTATCCTTATGTAGAGGATTTACTGGAAATATTAAAGAAAAGGAATAAAAAGATAGCTGTTATAACCAATAAATATGAAAATATATCTAAAAAAATACTTGATAAGTTAGGCTTAGCTAAGTATATAGATGTTATAGTAGGAAGTGATACAGTAGGAGAGAAAAAACCTTCACCTGAGCCAATTTTTTACGCTTTGAAATATATTAATACATCACCAAATAACTCTATTCTCATAGGGGACAGTGAGGTAGATATACAGGCTGGAAAAAATGCAGGAAGTTTAACAGGTTTAGTTTTATACGGATACGGTAAAATAAATCTTGCAAAGGAATTAAATCCAGATTATATATTTAAATCTTTGAAAGAAGTGGTTGAGGAGATTAAATAATGAAAGAAAAACTTAAATACGGTGAGAAAGAAATACTTGAAGCAAAACTTGAACCTTGGGAAAATCCTTATCCTAATAGAAATTACTATATAGATATATCCTTTCCAGAGTTTACCTGTC
>CAZEUK010000156.1:0-3552 GCA_964514535.1 uncultured Aquificales bacterium | reverse complement strand
GAAGTAAAGAAAGAGTTAAAAACAGACCAGAAAGGACAGGAAGAGCAAGAAGGAAAACAGGAAGAAAAACAGGAGCATAAACAGGAACAAGAAAAATCTAAAGAGGAAACAAACGAAGAAGAGGAAAACTTAAACAGGTTAACTAAATGGATAAAAGAGAATATGTTAACAGAAGTTTTTAATAAGGAAACACAAAAGGATATTATCAGTTATGTATCAGAAGTATATGGGAAGAGGTTGAACCTTATAATAAAAGATTTAGAGAAGAAGGAAGAGCAATTAAGAAAAGTCAAGGCAGAGTTAGATAATCTAATAAGAGGAGGAGAGGCTCAATCAGATTTATTTATGTTATTGATAAGTTTAGGAATGTCAAAAGGTTTAAAGGAATTAGTCAGAACATACAGACAGTTAGTTTTAAGCTTTAAACACGCTAGACTGCAGTATCTATCAACAATGCTAACTTTAGAGAGGGATAGTTTAAACAAAGCATTAGAGGAATTCAAAAAAGAAACAGGAAAGAACGGATTAGAAGGCTTAAAGAAGGAAGATTTAGAGAAGATAATATCTCAAATGAAAAAGAAGGAAAGGGAATACTTTGAAAAATTACTAAAGCTAACAGAGGAGAAACAGTGGGAAATAATAGAGAAAACACTAGGCTTAAAAAGAGAAGATTACATTGATATAGAAAACTTTAAAATAGAAGATTTAATAAACTCTGTGAACAGAAGAAAAATTTACTCTTCTATGCTTGATAAGATTAAAGACAGGGAAGTAATGTATTATTAATTAAAAATAAAGGATGTCTAATTGAGAAAAGAACTACAAAAAGAAAAATTAAAAATAGAGAGAAATGAAAACATCCAAAAGTCCTTAGAAATATTAAATGATTATATAAGAAAATATGGGGAAGTAAAAAGTTTTGATTTTCTTTACGATATAATGAGAAAAAGTCAGCCATTTGTAGAGGAATTATTAGAATTAAAGAAAAAGATAAATCCTAATTATGATAAAAACCAAGCAAGAAAAACTATAGCTGGAAATAACTTTCAGTTTTTAGTTTTGTATCTCCTAATACTAAATATAGAAAAAGGAAACTTACCTAGTAATTTAATCGTAATGAAAACTAAAAAACACAAAATTATTGATAAATATGCAACAATAAAGGTTTCAGAGGAAATACAGAAACCAGATTTGGATTTAATTGCTTTTTCAGAGGATGAAAAAAAACCTATAATTATTTACAGCTGTAAAACATCCCTTAGGGAAAGAGCTGGTCAAACTTACAGATGGAAACTACTTATTGATATAACAAAATATTGTCCAGCGTTAGTGGAGAAGTATAAGTTAGAATATCCAGAACAAAGAAAGATTTTTACAGGATTTATAACTACAAATTTCTATAATGAAATAATGCAACCCCAACAAAAAGGTATGCTTGAATTTTTTGATTACTCTTATATAGCTAAAAATATTGAAGTCCAACCTCCAATAAAAAAACTAAGCTCAATTATAGATGACTTAAATAATCTTTTTAGTTAAAAGCTTAATTTCTCAAAATCACTATATATTCATTTAGCATAGTATTAGAGGTTTTACCAACCATGTTGGAAGGTGAATTTTTTAAAGGCATTCTTTTATTTGAGATTTCACGAACAAAAATATTTTCAAGGGTTAAGCCAAAACTCTCAAAAAATTCAGCAGTTATAAGGTCCATCTCAATTTGAACACCTTTAACTCTCCTGTTTCCAACGATAAAACAAACATTAGCATCATCATTCAAAGTTTTTACTATCTGCATAATAGCAAGATAATAATCATAAAAAAAAGAATAGACCTCTAATGCTCTTTTTTTATCAATCTTTTCAATAGTTTTTAAAGCATCATATAAATACTCTGATGGAAGTTCCTTTTGCTCTCTTATTTTTTTCCCACCCAGACAAAGACTATCAAGACTTAAACCGCTATCCCCATAAGGATTTAAACCTCTCAACCAATCAAAACTAAAACTTGAAAACTGACCATAAGCAACTGTAGTTTTACTATCTCCATATGGTGGAGAAGTTATGATTAAATCTACATTTTTTATTGGTATAGGTAATCTTACATCTTGTAAAAATAATTTAAAATCTGTAGAAGGCATAATATCAGTTTCAATTACTTTTAAATACCTTTCAGCTAAAGAAAAAAAAGTATTTCTAACATCTGGATTAAATTGATTAAGTTTTTCTTCAGATAATCTGTATCTTTTAAATTCCCCTTTTCTGTTATTAGATACATCTCTAACAGTTTGAGAAAATACTACCAAAAGGAATTTAAAAACATCTTCATCTTTTACTGTTTTTAAAAAAGTCCTTATTTTACCTAAATCTTTAATAACATAATTTTTAAACCAATAGTTTATATTTTTTACCTCGGGAATATCAGATGTTAAGTTATTCCAGTCTGTATTAAGCCTATCTAAAACATCCATTATTGTATCTGTATCAAAATTAGAAGCTCTTACATCTGCAATTAACAGTGCAAGGGGGTTAATATCTGTTCCAAATACTTTTCTGTTGAGCTTTAAACTTTCAACAATTGAAACTCCACTACCACAAAAAGGGTCATAAATAATACTGTCCTCTTCTGAATAATTTTTTATTAGATAACTAACTAAAAGATAATGAAGCATAGCTGGATATTCATGTAATGAATGTCTACCTTCCGATGCTTTATATTCTTTAAAATCAAATTCAGGATACTTAATTCGTTCTATACATTTCATAATATTATTTTTTTAAATTTCTTCTCTTAACATAATTTCTAACAGTGTGATAATGAACCCCTAATATTTTAGCTATACTTGCCATAGATACACCTTTATCAAGAAGTTCTTTTATATATTCTTTCTTTTTATCAAGTTTTGAGCTATAAGACCCCTTAGGTCTCCCTAATTTTTTCCCTTCTGCTTTTATTTTTGCTAGTGCCTCTTTTGTCCTTTGACTAATTAATTCCCTTTCTATTTCCGATGCTAAAGAAAAAGTAAAAGCTAAAACTTTACTTTGTATATCATCTTTAAGCTCATAGTTCCCTTTTACAATATGTATGTTTACGCCTTTTTGAAGTAAAACATTTAACAGTTCCATTATCTCAAGCATAGACCTACCCAGTCTTGAAATCTCGGCAACTATCAGATTATCCCCTTTTTCTAGCTTATCTATTAAATCTTTTAGTTTTCTTTTTTTCCAACTTACTTTCCCGCTTACAGTCTCCTCTAGAAACTCTACATTTCCCAGTTTTTTATCGTTAGCATACTCTAGTATTGCAAATTTTTGATTTTTTAAATCTTGTCTACCTGTTGATACTCTAATATAGGCATACGTTTTACTCATTTTCCTCCCAATTCTTTTTTTATTCAAAATCTTTTAAAAGTTCTTTCTATCTGTTCTGATGTTAATGATGTTTTTAACTTTACTTCTTTTTTATCTTTTGTTCCTACAATGAATTTATCCATAACAGTGCCTTACTAAATAAAACTTTTACATAAAATTCAAAAGTAATTTTACCATAGAA